>NZ_BIMR01000124.1 GCF_004306155.1 Cellulomonas biazotea | reverse complement strand
CTTGCCCGGCGCCTCGGCGCCCACCGTCGAGCCGACCGGCGACATGCCGGCCGAGCACCGCTGACTGGAGGCTCACGCATGACTCAGTCCCTCGAGCTCGAGATCGGCGGCATGACCTGCTCGTCCTGCGCAGCTCGCATCGAGAAGAAGCTCAACCGCATGCCCGGCGTCGAGGCGTCGGTGAACTACGCCACCGAGAAGGCCAAGGTGTCGCTGCCGGACGGCACGTCCGTCGAGGACGCCGTGGCGGTCGTCGAGGCAGCCGGGTACTCGGCTCGGCAGAAGGTCGCGCAACCCGCACTGCCTGCCGAGGGCGAGGCCATCGCCGAGCCGGACGAGACTGCCGCGCTCCGCCGCCGTCTGCTCGTCTCCGCGATCCTCACCGTGCCCGTCGTCGCGCTCGCGATGGTCGAGCCATTGCAGTTCGACAACTGGCAGTGGTTGTCGCTCACGCTCGCCGCCCCGGTGGTCGTCTGGGGCGCGCTGCCGTTCCACCGGGCCGCCTGGACCAACGCGCGCCACGCCACAGCGACGATGGACACCCTCATCAGCGTCGGTGTCCTCGCCGCATTCGCCTGGTCGCTGTATGCCCTGTTCTTCGGCGTGGCCGGCGCGCCTGGCATGCGCATGAGCTTCAGCCTCGTCGCCGCCCGCGGCGGAGGGGCGCACGAGATCTACCTCGAGGTCGCCGCGGCGGTGACCGGCTTCATCCTGCTCGGACGATACTTCGAGGCACGTGCCAAGCGACGGTCCGGGGCAGCCCTGCGTGCACTCCTGGAGATGGGCGCGAAGGACGTCGCGGTGCGCCGAGAGGGAGCGGAGGTCCGCATCCCGATCGGAGAGCTGAAGGTCGGCGACGTCTTCGTCGTCCGGCCCGGCGAGAAGATCGCGACGGACGGCCAGGTCGTCGACGGGACGTCGGCCGTGGACGCCTCGATGCTCACGGGCGAGCCGGTACCCGTGGAGGTCGGGCCGGGCGACTCCGTCGTCGGGGCGACCGTGAACGCCGGAGGCCGCCTCTACGTGCAGGCGACGCGCGTCGGCTTGGACACGCAACTGGCACAGATGGCGCGGCTCGTCGAGGAGGCTCAGACCGGCAAGGCGCCGGTCCAGCGCCTGGCCGACCGTGTGTCGTCCGTCTTCGTCCCGGTCATCATCGCGCTCTCCGTCGCGACGCTCGGGTTCTGGCTGGGGATCGGCGCCGGTCCGGAGATGGCGTTCACCGCGGCGGTCGCCGTCCTGATCATCGCCTGCCCGTGCGCGCTGGGGCTCGCCACTCCGACCGCGCTCATGGTGGGTACGGGACGGGGGGCACAGCTCGGGATCCTCATCAAGGGCCCGCAGGTGCTCGAGTCGACCCGGCGCGTCGACACGGTCGTCCTCGACAAGACGGGAACCGTCACGACGGGGCGGATGGAGCTGCTCGAAGTCGTCCCCGCCGCCGGTACGAGCGGGGAGTCGCTGCTCCGCCTGGCAGGGGCGCTCGAGGACGCCTCCGAGCACCCCATCGCCCGGGCCATCGCCGCCGGCGCGCGCAACCGGCTCGGCGACCTTCCCGCGGTCGACGGCTTCGCCAACACGCAAGGCCTGGGCGTGTACGGCGTGGTCGACGACCACGCCGTCGCCGCAGGGCGCGTCGGGTGGTTGGCGGACCAGTGGGCGCAACCGGCGGACGCGGAGATGCAGCGGGCGGTCGACGCTGCCGAGTCAGCGGGCCGGACGGTGATCGGCGTCGGCTGGGACGGTCAGCTGCGCGGGCTCCTGGTCGTCGCGGACACGCTCAAGCCGACATCCGCCAGCGCCGTCCAGGAACTGCGAGGGCTCGGCCTGACGCCGGTCCTGCTGACCGGCGACAACGAGCGGGCCGCGCGTGCGATCGCGCGTGAAGTCGGGATCGACGAGGTCGTCGCGGAGGTCATGCCCGAGGACAAGGTGCGGGTCGTCCGCGAGCTGCAGGCGCGTGGCCGCGTCGTGGCGATGGTGGGTGACGGTGTCAACGACGCCGCAGCCCTCGCGCAGTCAGACCTCGGCATCGCGATGGGGACGGGCACCGACGTCGCCATCGAGGCGAGCGACCTCACGCTCGTGCGTGGCGACCTCAGGGTCGCCGTCGACGCCGTGCGCCTTTCGCGCAAGACGCTGTCGACGATCAAGGGCAACCTGTTCTGGGCGTTCGCCTACAACGTCGCCGCCGTCCCGCTGGCCGTGGCGGGCTTCCTCAACCCGTTGATCGCCGGCGCGGCCATGGCGTTCTCGTCGGTCTTCGTCGTGACGAACAGCCTACGGCTGCGTCGCTTCCGGGCGGTCTCAGTGAGCACCGCGCCGACGGAAGGGCTCGACGCCGTCCGCACCTCACTCGACGACTGACGTTCGCCCGCACACGAAGCGAGCCGCCCAGGTCCCCAGGACCTGGGCGGCTCGTTGCGCGCGGTGCAGGCGCCGTTGACGCCTACGCGTGGGGCGTCCCCTGGCGCTCAGCGTTCGAGGACGACGCGTCGTGGCGCGGGTCGTGCTGGTGCCCCTGGCGCCCCATCATCAGCATCATCACGACGAGCATCACGGGGCACGCGAGCAGGGCCGCGTACGACAGCGCGTCACTCCACGACCGACCGGTCACCACCAGGACCGCGAAGATGCCGATCCCGATCCCCACCATCATCAGCAGGTGGCCTGCCGGTGAGTGGGCGCTCATCCATCGCTTCCTGTCCACGGTGACTCGCTCCCTCGTCGCTCGGACTCGGCCGCCGGACGTCGCCCGGTCGGCATGCACTCACGGTCGCCCTACAGCCACCTGGTTCGGGTCGCGGGCGGACGAAGATTCGCTGAAGACGGGCGCTCTGGTCGCGCTGGTGAATCGTCGCTCGCGGTCCAGGCCGGTACGGCTGCTGTCGGCGTGATGAAGATTCGATTGAGGAAGGCCGCGCGGGACTGCAAGTCCCATGTCACGCCTGTCCCCCAGGACGAAGGTTCACCAGCAACCACCCGTCCCGAGGAGGACCGCGATGTCGCCCAACCTCGTCCGGCTCGGCGCCGCTCTCGCGGCCGTCGCGCCGCTGATCGCCGCCGGATCCAGCGCCGCACCTGCCGGCTTGGCGCCAAACCGCGGCGCCGAGGTCGTTCTCGGCGCGGCGGGCGTCTACGCCGGCGAAGACCCCGCTCCCCACGTCCACGGCGACCCGCCGCGGACCTCGTCGTCCACCCCCTCGACGACTCCCCGCCCCACAGCGACGGAGCCGGACGCACACGCGGAGATGGCCGGCATGGATCACGGCGACATGTCCGACATGGACCACGGGGACATGAGCGGTACGGACGACCAGATGGCCGGCATGGACGACACGCCGGGGATGGATCACGGCGACACCGACGGCACCGACGGGGACGACGAGCACGCGGCGGACGACACCACGTCGACGCCCCCGGGGCACGAGCACGACGAGTCCGGCGCCGGCTCTGTCGGAGATGACCACGGCGCGAGCGGCCCGGCCCCGGAGCGCCCGCGCGCCCGCGTGCTCGGCGCCTTCGCCCTCGTCAACGGCGCCGTCCTGATCGTCGCCGCGGTCCTCCGCCGTCGGGATAAGGCTCGCCCACGACACCGACCGCACGCGTCCGCCGCCCCGACGACCGCCTGACCGGAGACGACGATGGCCACCCCGACCCTCACTCCCCCGCCGCCGGCCGATCTGCCGGACCTCGACCCGGACGTCAACCCCGGACCTGACCTCACGCAGCCCCGCCCGGGACGGAACCTCATGACGATCCCGTGGGTCGCCAGGACGTTGCGGAGCGGGTGGTACCCGAAGATCCTGCAGATTCCCGTGGCGGCCGTCTTCGGGCTCGTCGCCTACCAGCTGCTGGTCGGGCCCGACTCGGCTCACGACAACGCGGGCACCGCGCTCATGTGGGTGCTGTGGTGGCCGGTCATCCCCATCGTCTTCGTCCTGCTCGGCCGGTTCTGGTGCGCCGTCTGCCCCTTCGGCGCCATCTCCGACTTCGTGCAGAGGTGGGTGGGCGTCAACCGCCCGGTCCCGAACTTCCTCAAGAACTACGGGATCTGGATCATCGACGCCTCGTTCCTCGCGATCACCTGGGCGGACCACGTCTGGGGCGTCGTCGAGTCCCCGTGGGGCTCCGGCGTGCTTCTGCTGATTCTGACCACCGCAGTGATCGCGTCAGGTGCGCTGTTCCAGCGGCGGACGTTCTGCCGGTACCTGTGCTTCCTCGGTGGCCTGTCCGGCAACTATGCGCGCGTCGGCATGGTCGAGCTGCGGGCGGACACCGGCATCTGCAAGACCTGCAAGGCCAGGGCCGTCTGCTACAACGGCAACGACAAGGTCGCCGGCTGCCCGCTGTTCACGTTCCCCCGCACCATGGAGGACTCGGCGAACTGCAACCTGTGCGCCAACTGCATCAAGGCGTGCCCGAACGACGCGATCCAGGTCCGCTTGCGCAAGCCCACGAGCGAGCTGTGGTTCATCACCAAGCCGAAGGTCGAGCAGTCCTACCTGGCCATGGCGATCATGGGCATCGTCCTCATCCAGAACGTCACCATGCTCGAGGTCTGGAACGACTTTCTCGCGTGGATCGAGAGCGCGACCGGCATCACCAGCTACGCCGTCATCTTCACCGCCGCGTTCGCGGTCGCGGTCACGGTGCCCGTGGCTCTCCTCGCGCTCGCCTCACGCGTCGCGGCCGGCGCGAACCTCGAGGACACGAAGATGAACTTCGCGCGGTTCGGCTACGCGCTCATCCCGCTCGACGTCGCCGGGCACCTCGCGCACAACCTGTTCCATCTGCTTGCCGAGGGAAAGTCCGTCTTCTCCACAGTGGCGGCGCTGTTCGGCCGGCAGAGCGCGGGAGCGGACGCCGCGCTCGTGAGCACCGGCACCATCCAGGTCCTGCAGTTCGTCCTCCTCGCGCTCGGCCTGGCCGGCTCGATCTACACCGCGCGCCGGATCGCGCACCGCCGCTACCGGACGGTGGCGCGGAGACGCGCCACGCTCGCGCCGTACCTCGCGATCATCGTGCTGCTCGGCGCGATCAACGTCTGGATGTTCCTGCTGCCGATGGCGCACCGCATGTGATGACGTGATCCCTCGCCCTGCACGCCGGCACCCGACCAGATGAAGAAGCGATCACGACCCGCGCGGCGTCGTCCCGGACCGGTCGACACGACCTAACGTCGCCCGGTGCCCGTCCTTCCCCTGACCTCGTCGGCCCGTCGGCGAGGCGTGGCCGTCCTGATCGCGGCCACGCTGCTGGTCCCTGCGCATCCCTCGACGAGCGCTGCCGACGAGCTCGACGACAAGCGGCGCGCCGCGCAGGAACAGGCTGAGGGCGCACGCCAGCGCACGGACGACCTCCGCGCCTCCGTCGAGGGGCTGTCGGCGGAGCTCGCCGAGGCCGTCTCCGCGCTGGCCGAGACGGAGGCGCAGCTCCCCGTCGCCCAGGAGCACCTGCGTGCGGCACAGGCGACGCTCGACGGCGCCGAGCGTCGTGCCACCCTCATCCAGACCCGGCTGGTCGACGCGACCGAGCAGCAGACGACGCTCCGCGACACCCTCGCCAGCACCCACGCTCGTGACGGCGAGGTCCGTGCGGCGATCGGCCAGCTCGCTCGTCAGGCGCAGCGTGGAGGTGCCGCCGCGTCGGGTCTGGCCGTGGTGCTCGACGCCGAGGACCTGGACGACTTCAACGAGCGGATGCAGGGCCTCGAGACGGCGCAGCGCAGCCAGGACCGGCTGCTCGAGGAGCTGACGTCGCTCGCGGCGGCGACCCGCAACCACGAGGCGCGTCTGGCAGCGGTGGCCGACCGGATCGGTGAGCTGAAGGCCGAGGCCGACGCCGAGGTCGTGCGCGCTGACCAGGCGCGCGCGGAGGCCGCCGCCCGTGAGGTCGAGATCGAGCGCCTGCTCGCCGAGCAGCAGGTCACCCGCCAGCGCCTGGGCGACATGAAGGCGCAGGCCGAGGCGGAGGCGGCCGAGGCCGACCGCCAGCGCGCCGCCGTCGAGGCCGAGCTGGCGGGGATCATCGCCGAGCAGCAGCGCGTCGCGGCGGAGCAGGAGCGTGTCCGCGCGGAGCAGGAGCGCATCCGCGCGGAGCAGCAGCGCGCGCAGGAGGAGCGGGCCAAGGCCGACCAGCAGGCCCCGCCAGGGCCGCAGGCTCCCCCGGCACCCGCCCCGGCGCCGGGGCCGCCCGCGCCGCCTCCGCCCTCCACCGGGTCCGGCCCGGTCTTCTCCAACCCGACCTCGATCAACCCGATGTACGTGACGTCGAGCTACGGCATGCGGCTGCACCCCATCCTCGGCTACACGCGTCTGCACGCCGGCATCGACCTGCGGACGTACTGCAACACGCCGCTCTACGCGCCGCGTGATGCCGTCGTGCAGTGGGCGCAGTGGCGCAACGGCTTCGGCAACCAGGTCATGCTCGACCACGGCGTCGTCAACGGGCAGTCGCTCATGAGCAGCTCCAACCACCTGACGCGGTTCACCGTCTCGGCCGGACAGCGGGTCAGCCGAGGCGACCTGATCGGCTACGCGGGCAACACCGGGCTGTCGGGTGCGTGCCACCTGCACTTCGAGGTGTACCGCAACGGGTCGACCATCGACCCCGCGCCACTCCTGGGACGCTGACGAGCCCGCCCCTTCACCTCGACGACCGCCGGGGGTGCGAGAACGCTGGAACGAGGCCGAGGTCTCGACGACGCGATCCTCCGAGGTCACGGTGCAGCCCTCGACGCAGCACACGACCGGCGAGCTCTGCGACGTCGGGCAGCACGAGGACTGCGCCGGTTCAGCGGCGGGCCGCCGTGAGGCGGTAGAGCACACGGTGCGGCAGGGCGCGGACGAGCGCGGCCGCGACCCGGGCGTCCCTCCCGACGACGCGGCGCGGCGCGGGGTTCCGGTCGAGCAGGGCGCGCACGACGACGGCCGCGACGCGCTCCGGCGGCGCCCCGTGGACCGCGCTGCGGCGCGCGTTGGCGACGGCGTCGTCGATCTGGCCCCGGTAGCGGGCGAGCGCCTCGGGTGGCATCCCGTCGGAGACGACCTGGCCGGCGGCCTCACCGCGGGACCTGATGGGCGTCGCGACCCGGCCCGGCTCGACGAGCACGACGCGGATGCCCGACGGGGCGAGCTCGGCTCGCAGCGAGCCGCAGAGGCCGACGAGGCCGAACTTCGCCGCGTTGTACGCGCCGAGCATCGGGCCCGCGATCCGTCCACCGATCGAGCCGATCATCACGATCCTCGCGTCCTGGCCGAGGTCCCGGCTCGCGCGCAGTGCGGGAAGCACGGCCTGGGTGACGGCGAGCTGGCCGACGAGGTTCACCTCGAGCTGGCGGCGGAAGACGTCGAGCGGCAGGTGCTCGAGAGGACCGGGCAGCGCGGCGCCCACGTTGTTCACGAGCGCGAACAGCGGACCGGACGCGACGACCCGCTCCCCCGCGTCCCGCACGGCGGCCTCGTCGGTGACGTCCATGACGAGGGTCGTCACGGCGTCGCCGTGCTCGGCGCGCAGGCTCTCGGCGTCCACCGGCCGGCGCACCGTCGCCCAGACGTGGAAGCGGGCCGCGACGAGCGCGGCGGTGGTGGCGCGGCCGATGCCGGTCGACGCGCCCGTGACGAGCACGGACCTCATGGTGAGCCCTCCCGGTCGGCGTGGAACCCGGTGGTCGTCACGCTAGCGACGCGCGACCGGACGGGCGCCCCCGGGCCCGCCCCGCCGGCCGTCTTCAGCCTTGCAAGGGGCGACCGCCCGGAGGATCGTCGGTCCCAGGGCTCGCCGAGGAGGCATGCCGATGGACGTCCAGGTGAGGGTCGCCGTCGCCGAGGCGGGTGCGGACGCGGAACGCCTCGACACCGTCACGCGGTACCTGCGCGAGGAGCTGGTCCAGCTCGACGTCGAGGCCGTCACCCCGGCGCCCGGCACGGCGGCACCCGACGGCACGCGCGGGCTCGACGCGATCGCCCTGGGCGGGCTGCTCGTCAGCATCGGCAACTCGCAGGCGCTGCGGTCCGTGGTGACGACGGTCCGCGGCTGGCTGCGGCGCGGCGAGGAGCCCGGCCGGACCGTCCGGCTCGAGATCGACGGCGACGTCCTCGAGCTCTCGAACGCCACCAGGTCGGACCAGGAGCACCTGGTCGAGCTCTTCCTCACGCGCCACGCGGCGCCGCCGGGGGTGCCCTCCCCGTGACCGGGGCCCGCAAGGCGCTGATCGTCGCCTGCGACACCTACGACCAGGAGGGTCTGCGGCGGCTCCGCTCCCCGCGGGCGGACGCGGCCGCGCTCGCCGCGGTGCTCGGCGACCCGCAGATCGGCGGGTTCGACGTCGACGTCGTCCACAACGAGCCCGCGCACGAGGTGCAGGGACGGGTCGAGGAGCTGTTCGCGGAGTGCCGGCCGGACGACCTGCTGCTCCTGCACCTCGCGTGCCACGGCCTCAAGAGCGAGTCGGGCGAGCTGTTCTTCGCGGCGCGGAACACGCGGCTCAGCCGGCTCGCGTCGACCGCGGTGTCCGCGGACTTCGTGCAGCGCTGCATGCGGGCGAGCCGCTCGCGCAGCATCGTCCTGCTGCTCGACTGCTGCTACGGCGGCGCGTTCGGGGCCGGCGTCTCCGTCCGTGCGGCCGGACCCGTCGACGTCGTCGGCAGCTTCCCGGCGGGGCTGGAGGGCGGGCGCGGGCGTGCGGTCATCACCGCGTCGAGCGCCATGGAGTACGCGTTCGAGGGAGAGACGCTCGCCGACGACCGCAGCGCACCGTCGGTCTTCACCGAGGCGCTGGTCCGGGGGCTGTCCACCGGCGAGGCCGACCGCGACGAGGACGGCTGGGTCTCGCTCAACGAGCTCTACGACTACGTGTTCGACCAGGTCCGGACGACCACCCCCAGCCAGACACCGACCCGCGACGTCGAGATGCAGGGCGAGCTGTACCTGGCGCGCAGCCGCCGCCGGCGCATCCAGCCCGCCCCGGTCCCGCCCGACCTGCTGGCCGCGAGCCACGACGCCAACGTGTTCACCCGCCTCGGCGCCGTCAGCGAGCTGCGCACCCGGCTCCTCGGCGCGAACCTGCCCGCGGCCGCGGGGGCGCACGAGCGGCTGGTCGAGATGGCCGAGCTGGACATCCGGTACGTCGCCGACGCCGCCACGGCCGCCGTCGCCGACGCGCACCTCACCGTGCACCCGCTCGCGCTCGACCTCGGCGAGGTGGTCGAGGGGGCGTCGTCGCCGCGAGGGCACGTGACCGTCACCGGGCCGCCGCTGGCACGCACGTGCACGTTCGAGCCGTCCGACCCGCGGATCCGCGTCGAGGAGGGCGGCGACGGGTTCGCGGTCCTCGTCGACACGTCGGTCGTCGGACGGCTCGACGGCTCGGTGACGATGCGGGGTCCGCTCGGCGGGGCGGTCGTCGAGGTGCACGTCGACGTCACGCAGCCCGTGGTGGCGCCAGGGCCCGTCACCCCGGACGTCGCGGCCCCTCCGGACGCTGCCCCGCAGACTGCTGCCGCGCCCGACGTCGCCCCGGACGTCGTCGCACCGCACGTCGTCACCCCGGACGGCGTCGCGACGGCGGTCACCGCGCCCACGACCGCTCCAGGACCGGCCGCGTCCGTACCACCGGCCCGCGCCAGCTCCACGACCGTCCCCGCGTCGCCGTCGCCGTCGGCGTCCGTCCGGCCCGCCGACGCCCCCCGCACCGGCGCACGCGCCGACGTCCTGCGCGGACGGGTCGGGGCGGTGCTCACGCTCGCCGGGAGCGGGGTCCTCGTGTGGGGCGCGTTCTCGCGCTTCCGCTCGCAGACCCCGATGCAGGACTACGACCCGTGGTGGTTCCGCCACGCGGTGGTCGTCGCGGCCACGGTCGCCGTCGCGGCGGTCGTCGTCCTCGTGCCGCGGACCCGGTGGCCCGCGGGGGTCGGCCTCCTGCTCGGTGTGCTCGTCGCGTCCACCTGGGACCTCGTCACGCTCCTGACGGCCTGGGTCGTGTACGCGCAGGACGCCGGCGACACCAACCCCGGCTTCTGGCTGCTCGTCGTGGGCCACGGCGTCACGCTGGTGGGCGGTGCCGTCGTCGCGCGGGAGGTGGCGGGCCCGGCCGGTGGACGCGTCGGTGTCCCGGTCCTCCCCCGGCCGGTCGTGTGGTCCCTCGTGGGCGCGGGCGTCGCCGGTGCCGTCGCGGTGGTCGTGAGTGCGACGCGCCCCGACGACGACCCGCTGCCCTGGTACATGACCGCGTGGACCGTGCTGACGGTCACGGCCGTCCCGCTCGTCGTGGCGTTCCTGCGTCCGGCCCGGTTCGGCGCGTGGGTCCTCGTGGGGTGGGTCGCCGGGGCGGCCGTCGCGGTCCCGCGGTACGGCGAGATCCTCGCCTTCGAGGGTGGGACGCAGGACGGCGACGCGACCGTCTGGATCGGCGTCGCGGTGCTGCTCCTCGTCCCGCTCGCGGTCGTGCTGTGGCGGGTCGGCGGACCGACCGGCCCGCCGGGAGACCGGCAGGCCGACACGACGGACGACGCCGGGCCCGTGACCGACCACGTGCGCTGAGCGCCGCGACCGACCACGTGCCCTGAGCGCCGCGGACGTGGCACGTGCCGGCGCTCGGCCGGGTCTCGGGCGTCGGTCAGAGCACGCCGAGCTCGCGCTCCAGGTCGTCCAGCCCGAGCGACCCGAGACCGAGGGCAGCCGTGTGCCACGCCCGCAGGTCGAACGCCTCCCCGGCGGCCTCGCGGCGCGAGCGCGCGGCCTGACGCCCGGACAGCCACGCCCGCTCGCCGAGCTTGTAGCTGATCGCCTGCCCGGGCCAGCCGAGGTAGCGCTCGATCTCGGAGTGCACGAACGCCGCGGGCGAGCCGCTGCGCTGGGCGAAGAACTCCTCCGCGAGGTCGGCGGTCCACCGCTCCCCCGGGTGGGACGCGTGCGCCGACGGGATCGTCAGCCCGAGGTGCATGCCGATGTCGACGACGACACGGACGGCACGCATCCGCTGCCCGTCGAGGTACCCGAGCCGCGCGCCGGGAGTGGTGAGGTAGCCGAGCTCGTCCATGAGCCGCTCGGCGTACAGCGCCCAGCCCTCGGTCGTCGCGGGGATCGAGCCGACGGACGTCTGGAACACCGACAGGTCACCCGCCCGGTGCGCCCACTGCCCGAGCTGCAGGTGATGCCCCGGGACGCCCTCGTGGTACCAGGTGCTGATGAGGTCCCACGTCGGGAACCGGTCGCGGCCGAGGGTCGGCAGCCACGTGCGGCCCGGGCGGGAGAAGTCCAGCGACGGGCGCGTGTAGTAGGGGGCGGCCGCGGCACCGGGCGGCGCGATCATCGCCTCGACGCGCCGCACCGGGTCGGCGACGTCGACGACCGTCCCGTCGAGCTCGGCGATCGCGGTGTCCATCATGCGCTGCAGCCACACCCGGACCTCGTCGACACCCTCGACGGCCTCGCCGTGCTCGTCGAGGTACGCGAGCGCCTGCTGCGCGGTCGCGCCGGGCAGCACCCGCTCGGCCTCGGCCGCCATGTCCGACTCGATGCGCGCGAGCTCCTCCCACCCCCACGCGTACGCCTCGTCGGGGTCCAGGTCGGCCCCCGTGTGCAGACGTGCGGCGAGCAGGTAGCGCTCGCGGCCCACGGCGTCGGGCACGTCCGCGACCGCGGGCCGGTAGTGCTCGACGATCCAGGTCCGCAGGCGGTCGATGCCGGACGCCGCGTCCTGCGCCGACGCGTCGAGCCGAGCGCGCAGGGACTCGGGTGCGCCGGCCGCCGCGGCGCCGCCGACGAAGCCCGCGTGCCAGCCGCGTCCGTCGTCCGCGGCGAGCCACTCGGCGAGCTGGCCGGCCACCGCGTCCGCCTGCCGCGGAGCGCTCCGCACGCCCCGGCGCAGGCCCTCCTCCAAGGACGCGCGGAAGCCATCGGCAGCGGCGGGGACCTGCGCCATCCGGTCGGCGACGACGTCCCAGTCGTGCTCCGTTGCGGTCGGCATGAGCAGGAAGATCGACTGCAGCCCGTGGACGGGTGAGGCGAGCGGGCGCAGGGCCGCGAGGTGCTCGCCGGCGTCGTGGACCGCGAGCTGCGCGGTGAGCCGCTCACGGAGCAGGGTCGCGCAGCGCCGGTCGTCGTCGTCGAGCACGAGGGCCCCGTCGAGCGCGGTGAGCACCCGGCGCGACGCCTCGGCCTTCTCGTCCGCACCGGCGGGCGACAGGTCGGGCATGCGCCGGTCGTCCGGACGGGTGCCGAGCGCCGTGCCGACGGACGGGTCGAGGTCGGCGAGGGTGTCGACCCACCGGTCGGCGACCTGGCGGGCGGTGGGCGCGGACGAGGACGGCTGCTCGGGGACCATCCCCGCACGCTAGCCCGCCGTGGAGCAGGTCGCCGCAACCCGCGGCCGCCGCCGAACGCCCGGGTTGCCGCACCGCCCCGCACGCTCCACGATCAGATCGGTCGAGGTGAGGACATTCGCCGACGACGGCGAGAGGCCTCGGCGCGGGAGGTCCCCCATGCCGTCGCCCGTCGCCCTGCACGACTTCGACGCGGTCCTGTTCGACCTCGACGGCGTCCTCACCACGACCCGCACCGTCCACGCCGCCGCGTGGAAGCGCACGTTCGACGAGTACCTCGACACGTGGGACGCCGCGCACGACACCCGCACCCCCCGGTTCGACGAGCGCACCGACTACGCCGCCCACGTCGACGGCAAGACCCGCGAGGAAGGCGTCCGCGACTTCCTCACGTCACGCGGCATCACGATCCCGCCCGGCACGCCCGACTCACCGCCCGACGAGGAGTCGTGGGCCGGCCTCGGCCACCGCAAGCAGCTGCTCGTCGAGGACGAGCTGCGCCGCAACGGCGTCGAGGCGTTCCCCGGGTCCGTCGCCTGGGTCCGCGAGGTCCGCGAGGCGGGCAAGTCGACCGGGGTCGTCTCCAGCAGCCGCAACTGCGCCGCCGTCCTCGAGTACGCCGGCATCGCGAACCTGTTCGACGTCCGCGTCGACGGCGAGACCATCCTCGAGCTCGGCCTGCCCGGCAAGCCCGCCCCCGATGCGTTCCTCGAGGGCGCCCGCCGCCTCGGCGTCGACCCGCGCCGCACCGTGGTGGTCGAGGACGCGCTCGCGGGCGTCGCGGCCGGTCGTGCCGGCGGCTTCGGGCTGGTCGTCGGGGTCGACCGCGACGGGCACGCGGAGGCTCTCGCGGCGCACGGCGCGGACGTGGTCGTGGCCGACCTCGGCGAGCTGCTGGCCGACCCCGACGAGGACGTGCACCGCTCCGGGCCGCGCACGCACCGGCTGCGGGACGCGGCACGCCGCATCGTGGCGGCGTCGACGGGCACACCGCCGGACCCGTGGCGGCTCGTCGAGCACGAGTTCGGGCCCGACCACATCGAGCAGACGGAGACGTTGTTCGCGCTGTCCAACGGGTACCTCGGGATCCGCGGAGCCCTGGAGGAGGGTGCGCCCACCTACCGGCCGGCGACGCTGCTCAACGGGTTCCACGAGACGTGGCCGATCGTCTACCCCGAGGCGGCGCACGGGTTCGCGACGACCGGGCAGACGATCGTGCCGGTCCCCGACGGCACCGCGGTCCGGCTGTTCGTCGACGAGGAGCCTGTGACCTGCGAGAACACCGACGTGCGCTCCTTCGAGCGGGCGCTCGACATGCGGCGGGGGGTGCTGGAGCGGACGGTCGTGTTCCAGCTCGCCGACGGCCGCCGGTTCCGGGTGCGCTCGGAGCGCTTCGTCTCGTTCGCGCAGCGCCACCTCGCGTGCCTGCGGTACGAGATCACGGCGCTCGATCGGCCGGGGCGTCTCGTCGTGTCCTCGGAGCTGCTCACCCCGGTCGACGCGGTCGGCGAGGACCTCACGCTCGACCCCCGGCAGACCCGGCGCCTCGCCGGGGCCCTGGTCCCGGGCCCGG
>NZ_BIMR01000123.1 GCF_004306155.1 Cellulomonas biazotea | reverse complement strand
CCGTCGGGCTGGTCCGCGCGCTCGTGGACGAGGCGCTCGCCGCCTTCGCGCTGCTCACGCCGACGGCGGCCCGGGGCGGCACCACGGACCGGGTGGCGCGCCGCACCGCCGGGCGCGCGCTCGACGCGCTGGACGCGGCGCTCGGTGTCGGGACGACCGGGCACGTGGCGCCCGAGGCGGTCGTCGGGCACCTGCACGAGGCGGAGCGGTGCTGGCGGTCGCTCGTCGCCGCGCTCGTCTCGGCGCACGCCGCGGCGGGACCGACGCTGCCGACGCAACGGGTCGCCCCGGGGGCGGCCGTGGTCGTCCCCTGGGCCACCTGAGCGGCGCCGCCTCACCCGACCGGGTGGCGCGGTGGTGCCTTCGGGCGAGCGACCACGAGCCCGCCTCAGCACCCGTCCCGGGCTGCCGATGAGGAACGGTGCGGGGGCGCACCGATGACCCCTGCACGACGTGCCACGACCCGGACGGACCCGACCATGCACGACCTCGAACGCTGCGCCGTCGCCGTCCGCGACCGCGGGACGGTGCTCGAGGGGTACGTGGCCGCCTACCTCGACGGGACGATGACGGTGGCGGCCGACCAGGGAGTCGTGCCCGGTGCCCTCGACGCCGGCGAGGACGTCGAGGTCCTCGTGCTGGACGAGGCGCGCGGCGAGGTCCGGTACAGCGGCTGGGTGTCCCGGATCGGGGCGACGACGGTCGCGCTCACGGACCTCGAGCTCGTCTCGACGCTCCAGAAGCGGCAGGTCGCGCGCGTCCGCACCCTCCAGCTCTGCACCGGGGTCGTCACGCCCCCGGACGGGCCCGGTCGGGCGGTCTCGTTCGTCGTCGTGGACATCGGTGCGCACGGCATGCGCATCGCGACGACCTCACGGCTCGCGCCGGACGACCGGATCGCGTTCGAGTTCCCGACCGGCGGCGGCGCGGTGCGGCTCGACGCCGAGGTCCTGCGCGCGCAGCGGACCGGCTCGGGCGCGACGCAGTACGGCTGCCGCTTCGTCGACATCCCGGAGAACGCGACCGACGTGCTGTTCCGGTACGTGCTGCGGACGCAGGGCGCGCAGCGCCGCCGACGCCTGCAGTCCTGAGGCACGCCGGCCGCGCGCCGCACGACGTGCCGCCGGGTGCGCCAGGAGCGGTTGCCCCGGGGCGCCGGGGACGCGAGCCTGTCGGGGTGGACGACTCCCGGACCGTGCTGCACCGCTACCTGCAGGCCACGCGCGACGCGCTGGTCTGGAAGCTCGAAGGGCTCGACGAGCGGGCGGCCCGCTGGCCGTGGACGCCGACCGGGACCAACCTGCTCGGGCTGGTCAAGCACGCGGCGGGCGTCGAGATCGGCTACTTCGGCGAGACGTTCGGGCGGAACTTCCCCGGCCTCGACGACCTCGCGTGGTACCTGGCGGACGCGCCGCCGAACGCCGACATGTACGCGACCGCCGACGAGTCCGTCGACGAGCTCGTCGACCTGTACCGGCGGGTCTGGGCGTTCGCCGACGAGCTCGTCCTGCACGCGCCGCTCGACACGCCCGGACACGTCGCCTGGTGGCCCGAGCACCGCAACCCGGTCTCCCTCGAGCTGGTGGTCGTGCACGTGACCACCGACCTGACGCGGCACGCGGGCCACGCCGACATCCTGCGGGAGCTCACCGACGGCGCCGTCGGGATGCGTGCCGACAACAGCAACGTGCCGTCGCAGGACGCCGCGGTCTGGGCGTCCTACGTGGCCGACCTGCAGCGCATCGCCGACTCCGCGGGTCGGTGACCGCTCAGCCGGGGCACGTGGTCGCGACGAGCGCGCGCACGGCGGACTCGACCTGCACGGGGGTCCGGCCGAACGGCCGCCCCCAGCGGAGGAGCCGGTCGGTGTACTGCACGTAGTCCCCGGTCCGCCCGTCGTGCAGGTGCAGGTCGGCGTGCGACGCGAGCCAGCCGCGCACCGTGTCGTCGAGGACCGGGGCGGCGTGCGGGCCGTACGGGTCGCGCCGGGCCGACGCGAAGTGCAGCCACGTGGTCGTCGTGACGGCGACGAGCCCGTGCAGCCCGCGGGCGCGCACGGCGCGGTGCGCGGTCGGGACCGCCGCCGGGCCGGCGTCGCGGACGGTGCGGGCCGACTCGTCGAGCGTCCGCACGACGTCGGGGTCGACGACGGTGGGCCGCCGGCGGCCGCCCAGGACGCTCGCGGTCCGGTACGCCCCGTCGCCCGCGTCCCCCAGGGCCCAGACCATCGCCGCGACGAACGCCGCGCCTGTGCGGCCGCGGTCGAGCTCGTCGTCGACGACGGCCGCGACGTCCGCGCGCTCGACCTGCTCGCCGAACGCCTCGGGGACGACGAACCCGTCGCCCATGCGGTCGGCCCACGCGCGCCAGCGGTCGCGCTGCCACGCGACCGGCGGCGGGGGCTCGAACGGGGCCGTGAGCAGGGCGTGCAGCGACACGGGGACGGTCGTCATGCCAGCATCGTGGCATCGTCACGGGGGGTCGTGACGGGCGTTTCGTCCTTGTTCCTCCCGACGGCCCAGTCCGGGCTCCCGCGGTCCGCCACGACGCCCGGGCCGTCGTGCGCGGGCCGGTCAGCCGCGCAGCAGGCGCACCTCCGCGACGAGCGGCGAGGGGCCTCCGACCGCCCGCAGCCGGACGTCGAGCAGCCCGTCCCGGGCCGTCGCGTCGCGCACGTCGAGATCCACGTGCCGGGCGCCGGCCCCGGCGGGAGCGGAGACGCGCCCGACGACGACACCCTCGACCTCGACGTCGGCCGCGCCGGGCTCGTCGCCCCCGCGGTACGCCACGCGCAGGACGGCCCCCTCGTCGTGCGGGTCCCGCAGCGCGTACCCGAACCAGCCGTCGGCCGCGCGCCACCGGGCACCGTCGGTCGCGCCGGTCCACGTGCCGTCGCCGGCGAAGCCGTGCTCGACCTCGGGCTGCTGGCGGCCGCACGCGACGTCGTCGACCGTGCGCTGCGCGAGGACCAAGTCGTCGGCCTCCTGCGCGGCGAGCTCCTCGTGCCGTGCGGCGGCCCCGCCGGGGGCGGCGAGCGGGTGGTACAGCGTGTAGCGGGCGTCGTGCAGCGCGTGGAACGGCTCGAGCGGCACGGGCCCGGCATCGGTGACGAGCGTGAACGTCATGCCCGGGCCGGGACCGTGGACGCGCGCCGCCGCCGCGGCGTCGTCCTCCGCCTCGACGACCGGGGTGCCGGCGAGGGCGTGCAGCGGCCCGTGCGCGACGTGCCCCATGCGCGAGGCGTCGGCGCGCAGGCCGGGCAGGTCGTCGGTGCCGCCGCGCGCGGCGAGGACGACCGGCCCGTGGCGGAACGTGACCCAGTCGGAGCCGTCGGGCAGCCGCTCGACGCCGACGCGCGCCGGCAGGCGCCAGGTCAGGACGTCGCCGTCGTGCCAGGTCCGGGTCACCGCGACGTACGGCGCGCGCGACGGGACGGCGACGACGGGCTCGCCGCCGACCGCGAGCGCGAGGTCGTCGTCGGAGGCGACCCACGAGGGCCGGCGCACGTGCACGGTGAACGCCTGCGGTGCCGCGAGCGTGAGCGTCAGCGTGGTGGGCGCGTCGGTCGACAGGTCGGGGAACGGGGTGGTGAGCGTGACGACGGCGTCGCGCGCCGTCCACGCGGCGCGCACGGGGACGGTCGCGTTGACGTACAGGTCGTCGGCGGCGTCGGTCGCGAGGACCGTCTCGCCGAGGCGCGCGTACGTCTCCAGTCCGGTGCCGACGCAGCACCAGAACCCGTCCTCGGGCTGCGAGTAGACCCGGTAGTGGTCGGGGCGGGCCGACGTGAAGTAGACGAACCCGCCGTCGGGGTGCTGCGCCGAGAGCACGTGGTTGACGGTCGCGCGCTCCGCGAAGTCGAGCAGCGCGGGGTCGGGTGCGGCCGTCAGGAGGCGCCGGGTGAGCTCGAGCATGTTGGCGGTGTTGCACGACTCGGGCCCCTCGGGCGACGTGAGCGCGCCGCGGAAGTCGTCGACGGGGTGGAAGTGCTCGCTCACCGAGTCGCCGCCGAACGCGAGCGAGCGGCGGTGCACGACGGCGTCCCAGAAGGTCCGCGCGGCGCGGTCCCAGCCGCCGTCGGGGTCGGCCTCGGCGAGCGCGGCCCAGCCGACGACCTTGGCGATCTGGGTGTTGGCGTGCAGGCCGTCGAGGGCGTCGCGCCCGTCGAGCAGCGGGTCGAGCAGGGTGCGGTCGGCGAACCGGACGGCCATGGCGAGCAGGTCGGCGCGGCCGGTGAGCGCGGCGAGGTCGGCGAACGCCTCGCACATCCCGCCGAACTCGGTGCGCAGCATCGCGGCGAACTGGTCGTCGTCGAGCCCGGCGGCGAGGCCCAGCCACCAGTCGGCGAACGCGACGACGACGGTGCGGGCCGTGGCGGCCGTGCCCGCGGGCGCGAACCGCACGGCGTCGACGAGGCCGGCGACGGTCTTGTGCAGGTTGTACCAGGGCACCCAGGCGCCGTTGAGGCCGAACGAGTCGGCCGACAGGTCGCCGGCGGCGATCCGCTCCCAGAGCGCGACGCCGTGCGGGACGCCGCCGAGGTAGCCGGTGCCGAGCGCGTCCTGGCACCGGGCGAGGCCGTCGACGAGGTCGGCCGCGAAGGCGGCCGCGCGCGGGTCGCCGGTGGCCGCCCAGAGCAGGCTCGCCGCCGACAGCGCGTGCCCGGCGGTGTGGCCGTCGAGGCCCATGGACTCCCAGTTGCCGTACGGCTCGGCGGTCTTCGGCAGCCCCGCCTCGCGTCGGTAGGGGGCGAGCAGCCGCTGCGGGTCGAGACGCAGCAGGTAGGCGAGGTCGGTGCGCTGCGCGTCGAGGTACGGGCCGTCGAGCAGGCGGACGTCGGACAGCGGCAGGAGCCGCAGCGTGCACGCGGTGAGGGCCGTCGGGGGGTGGACGCTCGCAGTCATGTGTCCACCGTAACGGTCAGTCCAACGTTGTAGAAGAACGCACGTCCTGCCTCCACCGGGCGCCCGAGCGCTCCCCGGTTAGGCTCGCCGCGTGACGAACGGCATCCACGCGGTCGGGCTGGTGATCCGCCAGTCGACGCGGCTGCTCGGGCTCGAGGCGTTCTCCATGCAGCTCATCGCGGGCATCGAGGAGTCGCTCTCCGCCGAGGGCCGCTCGCTGCTCCTGCACATCGTCGGGACGCCCGACGCCGAGCTCGCGACCTACCGGCGCTGGGCCGAGCAGCAGCAGGTCGAGGCCGTGGTCGTGCACAACCTCACGGTCGACGACCCGCGGCTCGGCGTGCTCGAGGAGCTCGGCGTCCGGACGGTCGTCGTGGGCGGCCCGTCGCAGGACCTGCCGGTCGCGAACGTCTTCGTGGACAACGCCGCCGAGGCGAACGAGGCCGTCGACCACCTGGTCGCGCTGGGCCACCGCCGGATCGCCCGCGTCTCCGGCCCCGCCGACCTCGCGCACTCCCGGACGCGCACCGACGCGTTCCTCACCCGGTGCGACCGGCTGGGCGCGTCCGGCGTCGTCGTCGAGGGCGACTACGGCGAGGCGTCCGGGGCGCGCGCGACCCGCGACCTGCTCGCCCGCGACGAGCGACCGACCGCGATCGTCTTCGACAACGACGTCATGGCGGTCGCCGCGCTCGACGTCGCCCGCGAGGCCGGGCTGCGCGTCCCTGCCGACCTGTCGCTGCTCGCGTGGGACGACTCGCCGCTCGCCCGGCACGCCGCGCCACCGCTGTCCGCGATGTCGTTCGACGTGCACGCGCTGGGCGTGCAGGTCGGCGACTGCGTCCTCAACGCGGTGGCGTCGGGGCCGGTGCGCTCGTACGCCGTCCCGCCCGCGCACCTGGTGACCCGTGGCTCGACCGGCCCGGCGCCCGCGGCGGAACGGTCCGCCTGACCCGCTACGCCCCCGCCGGCGGTCCTGAGCGTCGGACCGCCCCCGGCGCACGACCCGTCTCGCGCCGGTAGGCGCGGCTGAAGGCGGCCTCCGACTCGTACCCGGTGGCGGTCGCGACCCGCGCGACCGGCTCCCCCGCGGTCAGCAGGTCGGTCGCGACGTGCATGCGCCACGACGTCACGTACTGCATCGCGGGCACCCCGACGACCTCGGTGAACCGGGCCGCGAACGCCGAGCGGGACATCGTCGCCTCGCGCGCGAGCGTCGCGACGGTCCACGGGTGCGCAGGGTTGCGGTGGACGGCGGCGACGGCGGTGCCGACGTGCGGGTCGCGCAGGGCGCCGAGCCAGCCGGTCGTCGTGGACTGGGCGTCGATCCAGGCGCGGATGGCCTGGATGACGAGGATGTCCGCGAGCCGGGTCGTGACCGCCTCGCCACCGGGCCGCGCCCCCGCGAGCTCGGCGGCCATGAGCCCGAGCGTGCCGGCGATCCACGGGGCCGCCCCCGCGTCGTCGGCGGGCACGTGCACGACGGGCGGGAGCAGCGCGAGCAGCAGGCGGGACGCGGGGCCGTCGACCGACAGGACGCCGCACACGAGGTCGGTGCGCGGGCCCCCGCCGTCGTGCCGCAGCACGGAGTAGTGGTCGGTGACGTACTCCTGCGGCAGCTCGTCGACGCGGCCCATCGACGGCACCCCGGGCGCGCTGCGCAGCACGTGGCCACGCCCGTGCGGCACGAGCGCGAGGTCGCCCGCGGTGAGCCGCACCGGCGGGGCGCCCGCGACCTCGACCCAGCACTCGCCGGCCGCGACGACGTGGAAGCTCAGGCACTCGCCGAACGCGGGCATGTCGACGGCCCACGGCCCGGTCGCCTCGGTGTGGCAGTAGAAGAACCCGGTGACGCGCAGGCGGTGCAGCGCCTCGCCGACGGGGTCGACGGACGTCCAGGGCGGCTCGACGACGACGGTCACGCGACACCTCCGGACGATCTGCCATGTTCGTACGACTTTCGAGCATAGACCGTCCACGTCCGCGCGCGGTGGGCTAGGAGCACCGGGAACGACGACCACCGTCGGTCCCCCCAGCCGAGGAGCCCACCATGAAGGTCCTGGTCGTCGGAGCCACCGGAGGATCCGGACGCGCCGCCGTCGCCGAGCTGGTCCGCCGCGGCCACGAGGTCACCGCCGTCTCCCGCCACGCCGCCGCGCTCACCGGGCCGCACGTCCGCGGCGTCGACG
>NZ_BIMR01000122.1 GCF_004306155.1 Cellulomonas biazotea | reverse complement strand
GTGCCGACCGCTCCGTCCGCGCCGTCGGACTGCAGCGCCGCGAGCGCGGCTGCGGTCGTCGGCACCGCGACGTCGAGCGTCGCGCACCACCGCGCCAGGTCCGCCGCGCGCGCCGCGACCGTGTCGAGCTCGGCGCGCGCCGCGCGCAGGTCGTCGTCGGCCGCCCGCAGCACGTCACCGCCGGCCTGGCCGCGTTGCTGCTCCAGCGCCCGCACCTGGCGCTCCAGGTCCTCGTACTGCGCCACGGCCTCCTCGTGCAGCGCCCGCTGCCGGACGCGCTCGGCCCGCTCGTCGTCCGCCCGCGCCGCGAGCAGGTCCTTGTGCAGCGCCAGCACGTGCGCGTCGAGCGGGGTCGTGCCGTCGCCGCCCGTCACGAGGGCCCGCAGCTCACGCGTCGACTCGTCCGCCGCGCGGTAGTCGTCCCACAGCCGCGGCAGGTCGCCCAGCACCGCGATCTGGTCGCGGGCGCGCGTCATCTCCTCGTAGCCGTTGCGCAGGCTGAGGAACTGCTCGACCGCCGCGTCGCGTCGCTGCGCGACCCTCGAGTCGTCGAGGACGAAGCGCTTGAACGTCTCGTCGATGTTGTGCACGCCCTTGCTGGACTGCGCCTTGTGCAGCAGCCGGATGGCCTTCGCGCTGTCGCCGTCCTGGCCGCGGATCCCGACGAGCGCCGACAGGCGCGCCACGTACCGCCCGTACTCGTTGCCGAACGGCGTCACCCCCGGCAGGGAGCGGCGCACCGCGTCCGACCGGAACCGCTGGTCCGCGAGCGGCGCGAGGTCACGCACGTCGAGGTCCTGCTCCGCGAGCAGCAGCGCGTGCGTGATGTCGCCGTCACCGGCGGCCGCGCGCGTCAGGTGCATCGCCCGGCACGCCGTGACCGTCCGCGACGCGCGGTTGCGCCACGTCAGCGCGACCGCGCTCCACGTCGCGCCCTCGCGCAGGTAGATCGCCCGGCTGCCGCGCGACTCGTCGCGCCGCGACCCCGACTTGCCGCGCGCGTAGGAGTAGAACGTGCGCTCGCGGCTGCCGACGGCGTCGTCGTGCGCGGCCGCGTTGAACGTCACCGAGCGGTCCATGAGGACGCAGATCATCGCGTCGAGCAGCGTCGACTTGCCCGCTCCCGACGGGCCCGTGACGAGCGTGCCGTCGCGGTGCACGTCGATGACGTGGTACCCGTGGAACGGCCCCCAGTTGACGAGCTGGATGCGCTCCAGGCGGAACTGGGCGAGGTCGGGGTCGAAGCCCTCCATCACGTCGGTCACCGGTCGTCCCCGTCCTCGACGACGTCGTCGACGATGTCCTCGGTGCCGTCCTCGACGTCGGCGTCCGCCTCCGTGTCGGGCGTGGCGGTGGCACCGCCACCGGACGCCATCTCCTCGAACGCCGCCGTCATCGCGTCGACCTTCTCCGCCGTGAGCAGCGCGTGGATGACCCCCGAGATGCGGTACCGGCCGTCGCTCACGGGCGCGAGGATGCCCTTCTCGCGGACGGTCGCGATGGCGTGCTCGCAGCGCTTGCGGAACGACGCCGGGTTCTGGTCGTCGACGTCCTTCCACACCTCGAGGTGGTCGAGCAGCTCCCCGTGCTCGACGACGACGTCGCGTCCCTCGACGGCGCCGCGGTCGTACTCCTGGCGCAGGTGCAGCAGCAGGACCGCGGCCGCGAGCGTGAGCGGCTTCTCCTTGCGCAGCAGGACCGGCACGTCGTCGTCGAGCTCGAGCTGCTGCGTGAACGCGACCTGACGGCGGCGGTCGACCACGAGGTCGAGGTAGATGTCGTGCAGACGCGAGCGCAGGACGTGCTCGTGCCGCAGCACCCGGTTCCACAGGGTCGGGTTGCGGACGCCGTCGACGAACCGCGACGCCAGGACGCGCACGAGCGTGCCGCGGACCTCGGCGGGCAGGACGCCCTCGTCGCCGTCGAACAGGGCCTCGGGCCCGGGGGCGGCGTCGGCCGGGCGGGCGCCGTCCTGCGCGGCGCGGGCGGCGTGCTCGGTCGCGGTCGTGGCGGTCACGCGGCGTCCTCTCGGGCGGAGTCGGTGTCGGAGTCGGGGTCGCGAGGGGCGGGCGGGTCGTCCGGCGGCACGTCCGCGGCGGGGAGCACGCCCCACGGGACCGTGCACACCACGCGCGTGCCGTCCGTGCGGACCGCCTCGAGGCGGTCGTCCGTGCCGTCGAGGAACGTCGCCCCGCGTGTCACGGCGACGTGCAGCAGCCCGACGACGTTCTTCGGCCGGCGTTCCTCCGGCGCGAGCTCCGCCCACACGTCGCCCAGGCTCGGGCGTCCGACGTCGTGCCGGCGGACCGCGGCGTCGGCGGCGCGGTGCAGCGCGTCGAGGGCGGGCCCGCCGAGCTCGCGCATCTGCTCGGGCGTCAGCCCGGTCCCGGCGTCCCAGCCGACGTCGTCGACGTCCGCGGGCCGCTCGCGCAGCCGCGGGTCGGCGAGCTGGACCTGCGTGACGGACTGGATGTCGGGAAGCTGCGCACCGAGCTGCACGTCCACCGACGAGCGCCGCGCCCGGTGGCCGAACAGCGCGTGCGCGGCCGACTGGGCGCGTGACAGGCGCGAGCGCAGGTCCCGGTCGCCGTCGGACTGCTGCTGCACGAAGCGCTCGAGCGACTGGCTGAGCCGCCGGTACGTGTCCTGCACGTCCTCGGCGCTCTCGACGAGCAGCCGGGGGAGCGCCCGCAGCGCGCGCCGCTGCTCGGGCGAGAGGTCGGCGGCGAAGTCCTGCCGCAGCAGGTCGTCGATGTCGCGGCGCAGCGACGCCTGACGACGGTGGTCGCCCCACAGCCGCATGAGGCCCTGGAACGCGCGGCCCTCGTCGCTCGCCGCGAGCAGGTCGTGGTCGGCGAAGAACCCGCGCAGCGCCTCGCCGCGGCCCAGCGGCACGTCCTGCGCCTCGCCGACGAACCGGCGGTGCATCGCGTAGACGCTGTCGGCGACGCGCTTGAAGTCGGCCGGCAGATGCCGCGCGAGGTCCATGATGCCGCCGAGCTGCTCGTGCAGCCGGGCGTCGGGCGGCACCGGGACGCGGCCGTCGAGGATCGCGGCGCGCTGCGCCTCGAGCTCGGCGATGCGCTCGTCGATCCGGTCGACCCGTGCCTGCGGGTCGGGGTTCGACTCGTCGGCGAGCCGGGCGACCGCGTCGAGGATCTGCTGCAGCCGCGACTCCGACACGGTCGAGCGGCGGTCGACGAGCCGGTCGGAGAACGCGAGCACGTCGAGCGTCGCCGCGGTCAGCGAGTACTGCTCCACCTGGTCGACCAGCGCCCGGTTGACCCACTGCCGGGCGACCCAGTCGTTGCAGTAGTCACGCGCCGTGCGCGTCGTGTCGAGCGCGTCGTCGTCGAGGCCGCGCAGCGTCGCGAGCTCGACGTCGACGACCTCGTGGAACGCCGACACCTCGACGGGCCCGGCCACGAGGTGCTCGGCGAAGACCGCCATGACCCACTCGAAACCGCGGGCGCGCAGCAGCGTCATCTCGGGGCGCGACCGGGCCTGCTCGAACCGGGCCAGACGACCGACGGCGCGCGATGCGTGGGACGTCAACGCTGGGGTTCGCCTCTCTCGGGTCCGGCCGTGCCCGGCGACTGTACCCGCCCGGGCACGCGTCACCGGCCTCGCCGCGCACCCGCCCGGCCCCTGGCGACGTGCGGGACCGTCAGGCGGTCGTCACGTCCACGGCCCGCTGCACGAGCGCGTCGTCGTCCGCACCCTCGGCCCGCCACGCGAGCTGCTGCACCGCGCCGTTGCCGCGCCGCAGCACGTGACCGACCTGCCGCTCCACCCAGTCGAGGTCCCCGGCCTCCACGAGGGCGTCCCGGACGTGGTCGACGAGCTCGCCGACGACGTCCGCGGCGGGTCGGGGCGTGCCCGCCGACGGGCTCACGAGGTCGCCCGTGACACCGGAGCGCGCCGCGCGCCACGTCCACGCGCGCAGGACCTCCGCGCGCACGGGCTCCGCCGGCGGGTCGGTGCGCAGCGCCGTCTCCGCGAGCGCCCGCACGAGGGTCGCCTGCAGGACGGCGTCGGCGGCGTCGAGGCAGACGTCCGCGACACGCACCTCGACGGTCGGGTAGCGCGCGGAGAGGCGGGCGTCGAAGTAGACCATCCCGTCGTCCAGGACGGTCTCCGAGCGCAGCAGGTCGGCGATGACCCGGCGGTAGCCGGCGCCGTCGCCGAACGGTGCCGTCGGGCCGGCCGTCGGCCAGCGGCCCCACACCTGGGAGCGGTAGCTCGCGTACCCGGTGCTGGCACCGAGCCACGACGGGCTGTTCGCGCTGAGCGCCAGCAGGACCTGGTTCCACGGGCGCAGGTGGTCGAGGACCCGCGCGCCCTCGTCGTCGTCGGCGACCTCGACGTGCACGTGGCACCCGCAGGTCAGCTGCTCGCGGGCGGTCTGCCCGAACCGCGCGCGGATCTCGTTCGCACGCCGGTCGGGGATGACCGTCGACTCCACGACGTGCGGGGCGGTGCCGAGCGCCGCGACCCGGGCCCCGGCGCGCTGCGCCAGGGCGTCGGCGCGCCGGCGACCGTCGCGCACCTGCGCGAGCAGGTCGTCGCGGTCGGTGCAGGGGTGCGTGGAGGTCTCCACCTGCTCCTGCTTGAACTCCTTCTCGACGTCGCCGCCGGGCCGGGGGTCCGACGGCTCCGCCGCGGCGTGCCGCAGCACGGTCGGTGCGACCGCGTACGGCTCGCCCTGCGGCGTGACCAGCAGGAACTCTTCCTCGACACCCATCGTCCGCACCCGGACAGTGTGGGGGAGCACCTTGCGGCGCGCGCGGCGAGGCGGTGCACGCGCCCCGGGCGTGCACCGCCTCCGCGTGGCTCAGGCCAGCGCCTTCGCCTTCAGCCGCGCGTACTCGTCGGCGTCGATGACGCCCTGGTCGTGCAGCGCCTTCGCCTCGGCGATGTGGGTCGCCGGCGACGACCCGGCGGTCTGCCGGATGTACGCGTCGGTCGCCTCCTGCGAGCGGCGGACCTGCAGCGCCTCCCGCTCGGCCATGCCGTTCCCGCGGGCGATGACGTAGATCAGCGCGACGAGGAACGGCACCACGATGAGTCCGATGATCCAGAACGCCTTGGCCCAGCCGCCGAGCTCGCGGTCGCGGAACAGGTCGGCGCAGATGCGGAACAGCAGCATGAGGTAGGCGAAGAACACGAACCACCAGATCATGAGCCAGAACCAGTCCCAGAACGTGTCCACGGGATGCCTCCTCGGGTCGTGCGCGGCGGTCCCTGCCGCCGTCGCTCCCACGATGACGCCGCTGCCGTCCGGTCCTCCTCATCCGCCGCGGGTGATCGTGTGCAGGTGCCCAGGTCAGCCAGGCCGACGGCCGTCTCCGCGGTGGACGTGCCCCACCGTGCGGGCGGGCCCCCGCCGTGTGAGGCTGGCCGTGCTCGTCGGCTCCGGAGGTGGTGGCCGCGCCCCCTGTCCGGAGGATCCGATGAAGCTGCCCCTGCCCCGGGGACCGTTCGGCTCGGCGCTCGCCGACGTCCTGGCCACGACCGCGTCCGACGCCGACCCGGCCGAGCGGGCCGCGCTCGCCGCCGCCGCGTCGCGCGCCGTCGAGGCGAGCACCGACGTGCTGCACGACGAAGACCTCCAGCTCGCGCTGTTCGTGCTGTACGAGCTGCACTACCGGGGCGTCGAGGGCGTCGACGAGGACTGGGAGTGGGACCCCGACCTGCTGCGTGCCCGCGCCGTCGTGGAGGCCGCCCTGGAGGACGCGCTGCGCCGCCGGGTCGAGGTGCCGACGGACGTCGCCCCCGACCGGCGCAGCGTCGCGGACACCCTGTTCGCGATGACGGCGCCGTCCCCGGGCCCGAGCCTGTCCCGCTTCGTCGCGCGGCGCGCGGACCGCGACCAGGTGCGCGAGCTGCTCGTGCACCGGTCCGTCTACCAGCTCAAGGAGGCGGACCCGCACACGTGGGCCCTGCCGCGGCTGGGCGGCGTCGCGAAGGCTGCGCTGGTCGAGATCCAGGCCGACGAGTACGGCGGGGGAGCACCCGACCGCATGCACAGCGTGCTGTTCGCCCGGACGATGACGGGTGCCGGTCTCGACAGCGACTTCGGGCGGTACGTCGAGGAGGTGCCCGCGGTGACGCTCGCACACGTCAACACGATGTCGCTGCTCGGGCTGCACCGGCGGCTGCGCGGCGCGACGGTCGGGCACCTGGCGGCGTTCGAGATGACGTCGTCGCTGCCGAACCGCTTCTACGGCGACGGGTTCCGGCGCCTCGGGTACGACGCCACGACGACCGAGTACTTCGACGAGCACGTCGAGGCCGACGCGGTGCACGAGCAGATCGCGGGCCGCGACCTCGCCGGCGGGCTCGCGGAGCAGGAGCCCGAGCTCGTGCCCGACATCCTGTTCGGGGCGGCCGCGTGCCTGCTGCTCGACGACCTCGTCGGACGGCACCTGCTCGACGCGTGGGAGCGCGGGGCGTCGTCGCTCCGGGTCGCGGCGTGAGCGCCGCGCCCGACGCACCCGATGGCGACGGTCGCGGGCGGCGGTTCGCCGGCGCGGTGCCGCCGTCGATCGTCGCGTGCCCCGACGGCCCGCTGCTGGTCCGCGGGGCCGTCCCGCTGGTCGACGACCAGGGAGCGCCGGTGGCGAGGCGGCGCGCGACCGTCGCGCTGTGCCGGTGCGGTGCGTCGACCATCAAGCCGTGGTGCGACGGCAGCCACAAGGCGATCGGCTTCGAGGCGCCCTGACCCGGGGGACGCGGGCGGGTGGCCGACCACCGGGTCAGCGCACCGGCACGTCAGTCGCGCGGCACCTGCAGGACCCGCGCGAACCCCGGCGAGTCCGGGTCGTCCACGATGGGCTCGTCGTCGAGCCACGAGCCGATGACGTGCGCGAGCTCGCCCGGGTGGCTGAAGTTCATCGCGTGCGCCGCGCCGTGGATGACGGCGAGCGTCACGTGCGGCGGCGCGAGCCGCGCGACCTCGAGCACGCGGTGCGGCGGCGGCATCATCGGGTCGCGGCTGCCGATCACGGCCAGGGCGGGCACGGTCATCCGCATGATCCGCTCCTGCGACGGGAACCGGGTGAGCTCGTCGAACAGCCGCAGGGCGTTGACGGGCCCGAAGCGCAGGTAGTCGGGGACCGCGGTCCTGGCCATCGCCCGCTGCTCGCGCCCGACGTCCTTCGTCAGCTGCCACAGGCCGCGCACGAACGGCTGGTTGTACATGCCGCCCGCGGGTGACGCCAGGACCGCGGCACGCACCCGCTCGGGGGCGACGTGCGCGGCCTCCAGCACCACGGGGCACCCCATCGAGTTGCCGACGAGGACCGCGTCGTCGATCCCGAGCGCGTCCAGGACCGACAGCAGCGCGTCCGCGAGCGCGGGGATGCCGAGCGTCGAGGGTGGGCTCGCGCTGCGCCCGTAGCCCGGCAGGTCGGGGACGACGTTCGTCGCGCGGGACGCGAGCCGCTCCGCGGTGGGCAGCAGGGAGGACCCGGAGATCGCGAAGCCGTGCACGTGCACGATCGGCGTCGTGGCGTCGACCGTCGGCCCGCAGCGCACGAAGACGTCGCGCCCGTCGACCCGGACGGTGCGCTCCGACCACCCCGGGGCCAGCTCGACCACGTCGCGATCCTCGCAGCCGGCCCGGCGCGAGAGGACCACCCGTCACGGGTGACGTGCGCCGATGGCGCGCGCACGACGATCGGCCGCAAGCGGACGCCGACGCACGGGGCAGGACGACGATGAGCGCACCAGCCGGGCCTGCCGGCACGACCCTGGACCGGCGCCTCGCGCTGCTGCTCGCGATGGCGATGTTCGTGCTGGTCGTCGACACGTCCCTCATGAACGTGTCGATCTCCGCGGTCGTGCGGGACCTCGGCACGACCGTGAGCGGCGTCCAGTCGGCCATCGCGCTCGAGGCGCTCGTGTCGGCCGCGTTCATCCTCATCGGCAGCAAGGTCGGCGACCTGCTCGGCCGCAAGCGCGCCTACGTGCTGGGCCTGCTCGGCTACGCGACGGGCGCGATCGCGATGACCCTCGCGCAAGGGCTGACGGCGATCATCGTGTTCTGGGCGGTCATCGGCGGGCTCGGTGCGTCGCTGCTGCTGCCCGCGATGCAGTCCCTCATCCACGGCAACTTCAGCGGCGCCGCGCAGAAGAAGGTCTACGCGCTCGTCGGGGCGTCCGCGTCGATCGCAGCGGCCGTCGGGCCGCTCCTGGGCGGCTTCATCACGACGTACCTGTCGTGGCGCGTCGCGTTCGCGCTCGAGGCCGTCGTCATCGCGGTCGTCCTGTCCGGCATCGGGCTCGTCAAGGACGTCCCGTACACGGGGGCGCGCGACGTCGACGGCGTCGGCGCCGTCCTGTCCGCGCTCGCGATGGGCGGCATCGTCCTGGGGGTGCTCGTCTGGCAGGAGGGCGGGGAGGCCGTCGGTGCGCTGCTCGTCATCGGCGCGGTCGCGCTCGTCGTCCTCGTGCGGTGGCTCGTGCGGCGCAAGCGCGAGGGGCGCCCGGTGCTGCTCGACCCCGACCTGTTCCGCTCGCCGATGTTCCGCGTCGGCGTCTCGCAGCAGATGCTCCAGCAGATCGCGCTCGGCGGCGCCATGATCGCGCTGCCGATCTTCCTGCAGATGGTCCTCGAGTACGACGCCATGGCCGCGGGCCTCTCGCTCGCGCCGCTGTCGCTCAGCATGTTCGCGGTCGCGCTGCTCGCGGGCCGGCGGGCCGGGGCGCGGCGTCCCGCCGACCTGGTGCTCGCCGGGTTCGCGCTCGTCGCCGTCGGGTTCGCCGCGCTGCTGCCCGTCGTGCCGCGCGCGACGTCGGGCTGGGCGCTCGCGCTGCCGCTCGTCGTCGCCGGGTCCGGGCTCGGCCTGCTGGTGTCGCAGCTCAACAACTACACGCTGTCGCCCATCTCCGAGGAACGGGTCAGCGAGGCCGCGGGCGTGAACTCCGCCGCGGGGTCGTTCGGGCTGTCCTTCGGCCTGGCGTTCTCCGGCGCGCTCATGCTCGGGGCGCTCGCCGTGGGCTTCACGAGCCAGGCGGAGGCGAGCACCGTGCTCGACCCCGCCGAGCAGCAGCAGGTCGCGCGAGCCCTCGACGACGACGCCCAGCTCATGAGCAACACCCAGCTCGCCGAGGTGCTCGTCGGCCAGCCCGCCGACGTGCAGGAGGAGATCCTGCGCATCAACTCCGACGTCCGGCCCCGCGCCCTCCAGGTCGCCCTGCTGGTGCCGCTCGCGGTCGCGCTGCTCGGGTGCGTCAACGGGCTGCGGATGCGGCGCCTGCCCGACCCGTCGCCGCAGAGCGACGCGGGGAGCGCCGCGTTCGGCTGACCGGGTCCGGTCCGGGGGAGCACGGTCGCGCGGCGCACCAGGGAGCCCCGCGTGCGCCAGGACGCGCGCGGACTGCGCCGTCGTCCCGCGCCAGACGCGACGGAGCCCCCGGCACCGCTGCCGGGGGCTCCGTCCTGGAGGTGTCGCGAGAGGCGGGTCCCACCGCGCCCCGGACCGGCCCCTCGCCCGGTCGGGTCGCGCGGCGTCGCGCCGTCGTGGCACCCGTGCTCGTGCGCCGTTCAGGCGCCGAGGATCCGCGCCTTCTGCACCTCGAACTCGGCCGGCGTCAGGACGCCGGTGTCGCGCAGCTCGGCGAGCTGCTTGAGCTGCGAGATCTTCTCGTCCATGTCGGGCGCCGGGGCCGCCGGTGCCGGCGCGGGCGTCGCGACGTACACGGGCGCGGGCGCGTACTGCTGCGGCGGCGGTGCCCCGTACCCGCCCTGCGGCGGCGCCTCCTGGGCCGCCCACCGCTCCTGCTGGCGGTGGTGCACGCGTCCGGAGACGGCGCTCGCGGTCCCCGCCACGACGGCGGTGCGGGCCACCCCGCGGATCAGTCCTGGCATCGTGTCCTCCTGCGTCTCGTCCTGGGTCTCGTCGTCGGACCGCCGACGGGCACGTGCGCCGCCGGTGCCCGGTCGTCAGGCGGCGTCGAGCGCGTCGAGCGCGGCGAGCACGGCCTGCACCGGGATCCGGCCGCTCGCGACGAGCTGCCCGCCGCCGCGCCGCAGCGCCGACGCGAACGGTGCCGCCCACCGGTTCTCGAACACGAGGATGCCCGCGGCCGACCCGTTCGTCAGGGCCGCGGCGGCCTCGGCCACGTCGTCGTCGCCGAGCAGCCCGGACGACGCGCCCTCGAAGTACGACAGGTCGGCACCGCCCTGCTCGGCCTCGTGGAGCTCGAGCGCCCGGACCTCGCCCTGCTCGTCCTTCTCGACGAACACGAGGTCGAGCACGCGGATGATCCCCTTCTCCACCAGGTCGACGAGCAGCGGGAACGCCGTCCCGTCGAGCTTGTTCTGGGGGAACTCGACCACGATGTAGTCGATCGGGCCGAGCTCCTCGGTCGTGTCCTCCACGTCACCCTCCTCGCGTCGGCTGCGCACGTGCGCCCGTGCCCCGTGGCCCCTGGACGGGTCCACCGGTTCGTCACTCTCGTCGTGGGCCCGGTCGGGAGCATCACCCGCGACGGGTGGTCGTGGTGCGGCCGTCGCGAGGACCGGGAAGCCGCGCCCCGGCAGCCAGCGGGCCAGGTCCGCGGCGTCCTCCTGGCGGACCTCCAGCGCCGTGCACGGAGTGCGTCGGGTGCCGTGCAGCTGGTCGAGCATCGACAGCGCCACGTCGCCGACCCCACCGGCGACGACGAGGGTCACGGCGAGCGCGCCGCGCTGCCGGGGTGCCGCCGGGGCCCGTCGCAGCGCGACCAGCTCGAGGCCGAGCGCGAACGTCTGCTCCAGCAGGCCCAGCAGCGCCGCCTCGTCGTCCACGGAGCCGTCCATGACGGTCAGCCGGCGGGCGCCGCGCACACCGCGGGCCCGCGCCCCCAGCAGCAGCGTCGGCGGCAGCGTGCCGACGACGGTGATCTCGACGACCCCACCGGCCATGCGACCCTCCTCGGGACCGAGCCCGGACCGTGCCGCCAGCCTGGACACCCCGGGCGCTAGCGCCCTCACCCCCGGCGGGTAGTCGTGGCTACAGTGCCCCCATGGCCACCGTCGGCCCGGCTCACCACCGGACGCCGGACGCCGCACCGGACACGGGTCGAGGACCGGCCCACGGGGGACCGGGCGGCGTCGTCCCGGACCGTGCGCACGCCCCGTCCCCGCTGCCCCGGGGGCTGCGCCGGCCCCGCGTGGAGCAACGGCTCGACGCCGCGACGACGCGCCGCCTCACCGTGGTCGTCGCGGGCGCCGGGTGGGGCAAGTCGACGGCCGTCGCGGCCTGGTGCGCGACACGTCACGTGCGTGCCGCCTGGCTCACGCTCGAGCCGCGCGACGACTCGGTCCCGGTGTTCTGGCACCGCGTCGTCGAGGCCCTGCGCGCGAGCGGTGCCGTGCCGCGCACCCACGACCTGGCTCGCCTGCAGGTGCCGCCCACCGCGACCGCCGCGTTCGCGACCCGTGTCCTGCGCGGGCTGGAGTCCCTGCCGGCACCCGCGCTGCTCGTCCTCGACGACTTCCAGCACCTGCGCTCGGCCGACGTCCTCGCCGCCGTCGGGGACCTCGTCCGCTACGCCCGGCCCCTGCACCTCGTCGTCGTCGGCCGCGCCGACCCGCCCCTGTCGCTGCGCCGCATGTCGCTCGACGGGCAGGTCGACCACCTGCGCGCCGAGCACCTGGCGTTCGACGCCGCCGACGTCCGGGCGCTCGCGGTCGCGGAGGGCGTGCCGGTGACGGCGCGCGGGGTCCGGCACCTGCTGGACCGGACCGAGGGGTGGCCGGTCGGGGTGCGGCTGGGGCTCATGCACGGTGCCGAGCCGGGGCGGGAGGTGCTCGCGGGGTTCGGGGACGGCGACCGGGCCGTCGCCGAGTACCTGCTCGAGGAGGTGCTCGCGCGGCAGGCGCCGGACGTGCGGCACTTCCTGCTGCGCACGAGCGTCGCGTCGACGCTCACCGCCGACCTCGCCGAGGCGATCGTGCCCGGTTCTCCCGCGGACCGGTACCTCGAGGACCGGGTGACGGCGCACGACTTCGTGACCGCGGTGGGTGCGGCGCCTGCGATGTACCGGTTCCACCCGCTGCTGCGCGACATGCTGCGCGGCCGTCTGCGGTTCGAGGACCCCGACGGCTTCCGCGACGCGCACGCGCGGGCGGCCCGGTGGCTCATGGGCCACGACGAGCCGCTGCGCGCGCTGGAGCACGCGGCCGAGGCCGGGTCGTGGGACCTGTTCGGTGAGGTCTTCGTCGAGTCCGCGGCCGCGCTGCTGCCGGGTCCTCAGCGGGCGGCGGTCCTCGCCGCCGCGCACCGCATGCCCCTCGACCCCGAGCCGGGGTCGGCGTGGTGCGAGCTGTGCGCCGGGGCCGTCGCGGGGATCGAGGGCCGCATCCCCGCGTGCCGCCAGCACGTGGTCCGGGCGCGGCGCCTGCTGCCCGCGCTCGACGACGCGCACCGGCCCGCCGCCGAGGTCCTCGCGGAGATCCTCGACGCCCACGCCGCGCGGGGGCGCGGCGACGTCGCCG
>NZ_BIMR01000121.1 GCF_004306155.1 Cellulomonas biazotea | reverse complement strand
GTGCCGCCGGTGGCCCCGCAGCCGCCGGCACCGCCGGTCGCCCCGCCGCCGCCCGGGGGCGACGGCCGCTGAGCCCGCGGGGCCCGGGCGTCAGCGCCCGAGCAGGCCCGCCATCCACGCCTCGACCGCGTCGGGGTCGCGGGGGAGCGCCGCCGACAGGTTCTCGTTGCCGTCGGCCGTCACGAGCACGTCGTCCTCGATGCGCACGCCGATCCCGCGGTACTCCTGCGGGACGAGCAGGTCGTCGGACTTGAAGTAGAGCCCCGGCTCGATCGTGAACACCATGCCGGGACGCAGCTCGGCGTCGAGGTAGAGCTCCGCCCGCGCCTGCGCGCAGTCGTGCACGTCGAGGCCCAGGTGGTGGCTCGTGCCGTGCACCATCCAGCGGCGGTGGTGCTGGTTCTCCGGCAGCAGCGAGTCCTGCGCGCTCACCGGCAGCAGGCCCCACTCGTCGAGCCGCGCCGCGATCACCCGCATCGCCGCGTCGTGCACGTCGCGGAACCGCGCCCCCGGCTTCGCGACCTCGAACGCGGCGTCGGCGGCGTCGAGCACCGCCTGGTAGACGCGGCGCTGCACCTCGGTGAACGTCCCGTCGACCGGCAGCGTGCGGGTCACGTCCGCGGTGTAGAGCGAGTCGACCTCCACGCCGGCGTCGACAAGCACCAGGTCGCCCGCGCGGACCGCGCCGTCGTTGTCGATCCAGTGCAGCGTCGTCGCGTGCTCGCCGGCGGCCGCGATCGTCTCGTAGCCGACCGCGTTGCCCTCCTGGCGCGCGTGCCCGACGAAGGTGCCCTCGATGACCCGCTCGCCGCGCGCGTGCTCCTGCGCCTGCGGCAGTGCGCGGACGATCTTCTCGAAGCCCGCGATCGTGGTGTCGACCGCGAGCCGCATCTGCTCGACCTCGTGCGCGTCCTTGACGAGCCGCAGCTCCGACAGCGCCTCGGCGAGCTTCTCGTCGCGCGCGCCCGCCTCCTCCGTCGCACGGATCTCCTCGACGACCGCCTCGACGGCCTCGTCGACGTCCGGCACGACGAGCAGGCGCACGCCGTCCGGGCCGACGTCCTTGGCGAGCGCGTCCCGCAGGTCGTCGAGGTGCGCCGTGCGGACACCCGTCTCGGTCTCGACGTCGTCGAGCGTCGGCCGGGCCCCGACCCAGAACTCGCCGTAGCGCGCGTCGGAGAAGAACTCGGCGGTGTCCCGGCCCGCGAGGGGGCGCAGGTAGAGCACCGCGCGGTGGCCGCTGCCGCCGTCGCCCTCGCCGTCCGCGACCGGGTGCAGGACGAGCACCGCGTCGGGCTCCTGCTCCGAGCCGAGGCCCGTGAGGTGCGCGAACGCGGAGTGCGGGCGGAACCGGTAGTCGGTGTCGTTGGAGCGGACCTTGAACGTGCCCGCCGGGACGACCAGCCGCTCGCCCGGGAACTGCGCGGACAGCGCCGCACGACGGACCGCCGTGTGGTCGGCGGCCGGGCTGCGCGTCGCCGTCGACGCCGGCCGCTCGCCCCAGCCCGACGTGACGAACTCGAGGAACGCGGCCGACCCGGGGCGCTGCGAGCGGTTGCTGCCGCGGTCGGCGAGCGGCTGCTCGTCCTGCGCGGCGTGGGCGGCGGCGGTCTCGGGCGTCGGCTCCGTGGTCATCGGGCCATTGTCCCACCGCGGCTAGGTTGGCCCGATGCGGATCGACCTGCACACCCACTCCACGGCGTCCGACGGCACCGAGCCGCCCGCGGCCGTCGTCGCCGCCGCCGCGGCCGCCGGGCTCGACGTCGTCGCGCTCACCGACCACGACACGACGGTCGGGTGGGCCGAGGCCGCCGACGCAGCCGTCGAGCACGGGGTGCGGCTGGTGCGCGGCACCGAGGTGTCGGCGCGGTCGTCCGGCATCAGCATCCACCTGCTGTCCTACCTGCAGGACCCCGAGCACCCCGCGCTCACCGCCGAGCTCGAGCGGACCCGGCACGCGCGCCTGCACCGGGCCGAGGCGATCGTCGAGCTGCTCGCCGCGGACGTCCCGATCACCTGGCAGGACGTCCTCGACCACAGCGCGGACGCCGTCGTCGTCGGGCGCCCGCACATCGCGGACGCGCTCGTCGCGCGGGGCGTCGTGCCCGACCGGGACGCCGCGTTCGCCCGCCTGCTGCGGGCCGACGGGCCCTACCACGTGCCGCACTACGCGCCCGCGGCGGCCTCGGCCGTGCGGGCCATCCGGGCCGCGGGCGGCGTGCCGGTCTTCGCGCACCCCGGCGCCGACGCGCGCGGACGGGTCGTGCCCGACGCGGTGTTCGACGAGCTCGCCGCCGCCGGGCTCGCGGGCGTCGAGGTCCACCACCGCGACCACTCGCCCGCCCAGCAGGACCGCCTCCTGGCCATCGCCGACCGCCTCGGGCTGCTCGTCACGGGGTCGAGCGACTACCACGGGGACGGGAAGGCCAACCGGCTGGGGGAGAATCTCACCGAGCCGCACGTGCTGGCGGCGATCGAGGAGCAGGGCACCGTGCCCGTGCTCGGAGGGTAAGGAGGCCGCGTGCCGGACGTCCTCGACGTGCACCTGTTCGCGTCGGTGTTCATCACGCTGTTCGTCATCATGGACCCGCCGGGGACGGTGCCGATCTTCCTCGGCCTGACCAGCGCGATGTCCCGTGCGCAGCGCAACCGTGCCGCCCGGCAGGCCGTGGCCGTCGCGTTCGGCGTCATCGTGTCGTTCGCGCTGTTCGGGCAGTCGCTGCTCAGCTACATGCACGTGTCGCTGCCCGCGCTGCAGGCGTCCGGCGGCCTGCTGCTGCTGCTCGTCGCGATGGAGCTGCTCACGGGGAAGATGGAGGAGGTCAAGCCGTCGGGCAACGTCAACGTCAACGTCGCCCTCGTGCCGCTCGGCACACCCCTGCTGGCCGGCCCCGGCGCGATCGTCGCGACCATGGTGTTCGTCACCCAGGCCGACGGGACGACCGCCGACTGGGTCGCGATCGCCCTCGGCGTGCTCGCCGTGCACGTGTGCCTCTGGCTCGCGATGCGGTTCGCCAACGTCATCCACCGCATCCTCGGGGAGTCCGGCACGATCCTCGTCACGCGCATCGCGGGCCTGCTGCTCGCGGCCATCGCGGTGCAGCTCGTCGCCGACGCCGTGGAGGCGTTCATCAAGGCCGCCTGACCCGCGGACGACGAAGGGGCGCGCACCGTGCGGTGCGCGCCCCTTCGTGCCGACCGGCCCGCGGACGGGCCGGATCCGATGCTCTCGGGTCAGGCCTCCGTCGAC
>NZ_BIMR01000120.1 GCF_004306155.1 Cellulomonas biazotea | reverse complement strand
ACCGCGGGCCACTCCGTCGGGGAGCTCGCCGCCGCGGCCGTCGCAGGCGTGCTGACCGACGACGAGGCCCTCGCGCTCGTCGCCGTGCGCGGCGCCGCGATGGCCCGCGCCGCCGCGAGCAGCCCCACGGGCATGAGCGCGGTCCTCGGCGGCGACCCGGACGAGGTCCTCGCCGCGCTCGCCGCGCACGGGCTCGTGCCCGCCAACGTCAACGGCGGCGGCCAGGTCGTCGCCGCCGGTCCGCTCGACGCCCTCGCCGCGTTCGCGGCCGCCGCGCCGGCCCGTGCGCGCGTCGTGACCCTGCAGGTCGCCGGCGCGTTCCACACGCAGGTCATGGAGCCGGCCGTCGCCGAGCTGCGGGCAGCCGCCGACGGCGTCCGGCCCGCCGACCCCGCGGTGCCGCTGCTGACCAACGCCGACGGCAGCGTGCTCACGTCCGGCGAGGCCGCGCTCGCCGCGATCGTCGCGCAGGTCGCGAACCCCGTCCGCTGGGACCTGTGCCAGGAGACCCTCGTCGCCCTGGGCGTCACGGGGCTCCTCGAGCTCGCCCCGGGAGGGGTGCTCACGGGTCTGGCTCGGCGTACGCTGCCCGGGGTCGAGACGGTCGCGGTCAAGACGCCCGCCGACCTGGACGCCGCGCGCGACCTCGTGCGCCGCCACGGCGCCCCGTCCTCGCAGGGCCCCACCGCGATCACCCAGGAGCAGTCGTCGTGACCCGTCCCACCCTCACGCAGGCCACCGGCCCCGCGCACACCCGGATCCTCGGCCTCGGCGGGGCCCGCGGGGAGCACGTCGTGCCGAACGACGACCTCGTCGGCCCGATCGACTCTTCGGACGAGTGGATCCGCCAGCGCACCGGCATCGTCACGCGCCGCCGTGCAGGGGCCGGCACGGACGTGCTCGACCTCGCCGAGCAGGCCGCACGCGCCGCGATCGAGAACGCCGGGCTGACGGGCGCCGACATCGACGCCGTCATCCTCTCGACCGTCACCTACTTCCACCAGACGCCCGCGGGCGCGGCGATCATCGCGGACCGCATCGGCGCGACGCCGGCCGCCGCGTTCGACATCTCCGCGGCGTGCGCCGGGTACTGCTACGGCATCGGGCAGGCCGACGCGCTGGTCCGCGCCGGCACCGCGCGGCACGTCCTGGTCATCGGCGCGGAGAAGATGAGCGAGTTCGTCGACCCGACGGACCGCACCATCTCCTTCCTGCTCGGCGACGGCGCGGGCGCGGTCGTCATCGGCCCGTCCGACACGCCCGGCATCGGCCCGACGATCTGGGGATCCGACGGCGGCCAGGCACAGGCGATCCGGCAGACGCACTCGTGGCTCGCCACGCGCGACGAGGGCGCCGGCTGGCCGACGCTGCGCCAGGAGGGCCAGTCGGTCTTCAAGTGGGCCGTCTGGCAGATGGCGCCCGTCGCGCAGAAGGCCCTCGACGCGGCCGGCGTGACCGCCGACGACATCGAGGCGTTCATCCCGCACCAGGCGAACATGCGGATCATCGACCAGATGATCAAGCAGCTCAAGCTCCCCGAGACCGTCGTCGTCGGCCGGGACATCGCCGACACCGGCAACACGTCCGCTGCGTCGATCCCGCTCGCCACCGAGCGTCTGCTGCGCGAGGGGCAGGTCAGCAGCGGCGCGCTCGCCCTGCAGATCGGCTTCGGCGCGGGCCTCGTGTACGCCGCGCAGGTCGTCGTCCTGCCCTGAGACCCTCCGGTCCGGCAGCCGCCGGGCCTCCCCGCACCGGGGACCGGTGGTCGGACCACCGGGTTGTACCGTTCGTCCGACCCTTCCCCGCATCATCAGAGGAGACACCATGGCGTACAGCGAGCAGGAGATCCTGGCCGGTCTGGCCGAGATCGTCAGCGAGGAGACGGGCCTGCCGACCGACTCCGTCCTGCCCGAGAAGTCCTTCACCGACGACCTCGACATCGACTCGCTGTCGATGATGACGATCGTCACGCTCGCCGAGGAGAAGTTCGACGTGCGCATCCCCGACGACGAGGTCAAGAACCTCACGACCGTGGGCGACGCCGTCTCGTTCATCACGGGCGCCCAGTCCTGAGCCTGCCGTGACCCGGGCACCGTCCCGGCGCCGCCACGACCGCACCGTCGCCGGCGCCGGGACGGGCCACCCCATCGCCACCAGGAGCACCGATGAGCCACGCAACCGACGTCGTCGTCACCGGACTGGGCGCCACCACCCCGCTCGGCGGCGACGTGCCCTCGACGTGGGCTGCCGCCCTCGCCGGTGAGTCCGGGGCGCGCACCCTCCCGAACGACTGGGCGGAGACCTACGGGATCCCCGTGTCGTTCGCCGCGACGATCAAGGTCGCACCCGCGGACGTCCTGCCGCGCCCCGAGCTGAAGAAGATGGACCCGTCGGCGCAGTACGCGGTGATCGCGGCTCGCGAGGCGTGGGCCGACGCGGGCTCGCCCGAGGTCGACGGCGACCGGCTCGGCGCCGTCGTCTCGTCCGGCATCGGCGGGATCTGGACGATGCTGGACGGCTGGGACACGCTGCGGGAGAAGGGCGCCCGCCGCATGCTCCCCATGACGGTCCCCATGCTCATGCCGAACTCCCCCGTGGCGTTCGTGTCGCTCGACCTCGGCGCGCGCGCAGGTGCGCACGCGCTCGTGTCGGCCTGCGCGTCGGGTGCCGAGGCCATCGGCTACGGCGTCGAGATGATCCGCTCGGGCCGTGCCGACGTCGTCGTCGCCGGCGGGACCGAGGCACCGATCCACCCGATGCCGATCGCCGCGTTCGCGGCGTCGCGGACGCTCTCGCAGCGCAACGACGACCCGCAGGGCGCGTCCCGCCCGTACGACCTCGCGCGTGACGGCTTCGTCGTCGGCGAGGGCGCCGGCGTGGTCGTGCTGGAGAGCGCCGCGCACGCGGCCGCCCGAGGCGCCCGGGTCTACGCCCGGATCGCGGGTGTCGGCCTGTCCGCCGACGGCTACCACATCACGTCCCCCGAGCCGTCGGGCGACGGGCAGATCCGGGCCATGCGCAGCGCGCTGGAGCAGGCCGGCGTGTCGCACCGCGACATCGTGCACGTCAACGCGCACGCGACGTCGACGGTCGTGGGCGACCTCATCGAGGCGCGCAGCATCCGCGGCGTCCTCGGCGACGACGCCGACCACGTCGCGCTGTCGGCCACCAAGTCGATGACGGGCCACCTGCTCGGCGGCGCGGGCGCGCTGGAGACGGTGTTCACGGTCCTCGCGCTGCACGACCGGCAGGCGCCGCCGACGATCAACGTCGACCAGCCGGACCCGGAGCTCGTGCTCGACCTGGTGCGGGACAAGCCGCGCACGCTGCCCGACGGGTCGATCGCGGCGATCAACAACTCGTTCGGCTTCGGCGGGCACAACGTGGCGCTGGTCGTCACGTCCGCCTGACCGGACGCCGCTCGGACCGACGGCGCGCCGCCCCTGCTCGGGCGGCGCGCCGTCGGCGTCTGCGGGGCCGGTCGGCGGCGGCTCGCGGCG
>NZ_BIMR01000119.1 GCF_004306155.1 Cellulomonas biazotea | reverse complement strand
CGCGCGCACCGGCGCGGACCGGCTCGCCGCCGCGCAGGACGCCGCCCGCGCGTGGGCCGACGAGCGCGCCGTGGGCATGCAGGTCGAGTTCGTCACCGTGCCCGCGCGGTCGGTGGCGCGGGCCCTGGTCAAGGTCGCGGAGGAGGCCGACGCGACCGCGCTCGTCCTCGGCTCGTCGGCCGACGGCCCGCACGGCCACGTCGTCGTCGGGTCGACCGCCGACCACCTGCTGCACTCGTCCCGCGTCCCGGTGGCCGTCGCACCGCGCGGCTACCGCGCGTCCGCCGTGCCGGGCGCCGGACCGCTCGACGTCCCCGTGCACCGGCTCACCGCCGCCTACGGCGGGTCGTCCGGCGGGCACGAGGCCGTCCGGTGGGCCGCGGCCCTGACCCGGGAGATCGACGTCCGCCTGCGGGTCGCGTCGTTCGGGGTCCGCACGCCGACGATGTACCCGCCGGAGATCGGGTTCGACGTCGAGGCCGAGGTCTCCGCGCAGTGGCGCGAGCAGATGCTCGACGCGCAGCGCGCCCTGCGGCTCGGCGACGACGTCGAGCTCGTGGCGCCCGTCGGCACGAGCTGGCCCGACGCGTTCGAGCGGATCGACTGGGAGCCCAACGAGCTGCTCATCGTCGGCTCGTCGAGCGCGGGTGCGCTGCGGGCCGTGTTCCTCGGCAGCCGTGCGACCAAGCTCGTCCGGCACTCACCCGTGCCGACGCTCGTCGTCCCGCGCGGGACGCAGCCTCTGCCCTGACCGACCGGGGGGCGACGATGACCTTGCGCCGCACGACCCTGCTGGTCGTCGGGCTGGTGGTCGGGCTGGTCGCTGCCGCCGGGTGCACGGGCGGGGCGACCGACGCGCCGACCGTGGGTCCGAGCACCGCTGTGGCGGGTGAGCAGGTCGACGTCGTCGGGCTGTGGAGCGGCCCGGAGCGCGACGCGTTCGCGACGGTCACCTCGGCGTGGGAGCAGGACACGGGCGCGGTCGTCTCCTGGCAGGGCTCGCAGGACGTCGCGCGCGACCTGGCGACCCGGATCGACGCGGGCGACCCGCCCGACGTCGCGGTCCTGCCGAACCCGGGTCTGCTGCGCGAGCTCGCCGCACAGGGCGCGCTCGTGCCCCTCGACGAGGTGCTCGACGCCGACCAGGTCGCCCGCGACTACCCGCCGGCCTGGCTCGACCTCGGCACCGTCGACGGCGAGCTGTACGGGGTCGTCGTCAAGGCCACCAGCAAGGCGACGATCTGGTACGCGCCGCAGGTGCTCGACGCGACGGGCGGCACGGTCCCGGCGACCTGGGACGACCTGCTGGCCCTCGCCGACGCGACGGTCGCGGACGGCCGCACGCCGTTCTCGCTCGTCGCGCCGCGCGGTCCGGGCAGCGGCTGGGCGCTCACCGACGTGGTCGCGCAGCTCGTGCTCGGCGCGTGCGGCCCCGATGTGTACGACCGGTGGGTGGCCGCCGAGATCCCTTGGACCGACCCGTGCGTGCGGGACGCGTTCGTCCGCTTCCTGGCCCTGGCCCGCACGCCCGGGTACGTCCTCGGCGGCGTCGACGGCATCCTCACGACGAGCGACGCCGAGGGCGTCGTCCCCGTCTACACCGACCCGCAGGCCGCGTCCCTCTACCCGATGGCGTCGTTCGCCGAGGGGTTCGTCACCGCCGCGTTCCCGGACCTGGAGCCCGGCGTCGGCTACGGCTTCTTCCCGTTCCCGCCGGTCGACCCGGCCCTCGCGGGCGCGACCACCGTCGGCGGCGACCTCGTCGTCGTGCTCGACGACACACCCGCCGCCCGGTCGTTCGTCACGTTCCTCGTCGGCGCGCCCGCCCAGGGGGCGTGGGTCGGGCTCGGCGGCTACACGTCCGTCAACCGGCAGGTCCCGCCCGACGCCTACGGCGACCCGGTCTCCCGCGCGCTGGCCGAGGACCTCATGGGCGCCGACGTCGTCCGCTTCGGCGCGGGCGACCTCATGCCCGCCGCAGTCCAACCAGCCTGGTGGGAGGGCATGCGCGCGCTCGTCCAGGACCCGTCGGGCCTCGACGCGCTGCTCGCCGCGCTGACGGCGACTGCCGCCGCAGCCCGCTGACCCACAGCTCCTGCTCCGACCGCCCGACCGCGCAACGCCCGGACCGGCGCCATCACCCGGACACCGTCGCGCTTCGTCACACCCCGTGCTGCCGCACCGGCGACGTCACCTCGCGAGCGACCGGACCGTCTCGATCGTGTCGGCCTCGGCGGCCGTCTTGTCGTCGCGGTAGCGCAGGACGCGCGCGAACCGCAGTGCCAGCCCGCCCGGGTACCGGGTCGAGCGCTGCAGGCCGTCGAACGCGATCTCGACGACCTGCTCGGGTCGCAGGCGGACGACGTACCCGTCGGTCGGGCCGTCGGCCAGCGCGGTGAAGCGTTCGGTCTGCCAGCGCAGCATCTCGTCGGTCATGCCCTTGAACGTCTTGCCGAGCATGACGAAGCCGCCCTGCCCGTCGCGCGCCCCGAGGTGGATGTTCGACAACAACCCGCTGCGCCTCCCCGACCCGCGCTCGACGGCCAGGACGACGAGGTCGAGGGTGTGCCGTGGCTTGACCTTGACCCACGCCGCCCCGCGCCGACCGGCCTCGTAGGGCGCGCCGAGGGCCTTGACGACGACGCCCTCCTGCCCGGCGGCGACGACGCGCGCGAACCAGTCCCGTGCGGCGGCGGGGTCGTCGGTGACGAGCCGGCCGACGGCTGCGGGGCCGACGACGGCGTCGAGGGCGGCGAGGCGCTCGGCGAGGGGCGCGTCGAGCAGGTCGTGTCCGTCGACGTGCAGGCAGTCGAAGAAGAACGGGGTCAGCCGGACGGTGCCGGCGACGTCGGTGTCGCGGGTCGCGGTGCGCGCGGCGGTGTCCTGGAAGGGGACGGGGCGTCCGGCGCCGTCGACGACGAGCGCCTCGCCGTCGAGGACGAGGGTGCGTGCGGGCAGCGCGCGGACGGCGTCGACGATCTCGGGCACGCGGGCGGTGAGGTCGTCGAGGCTGCGGGTGTAGACGCGCACGTCGTCGTCGCTCCGGTGCACCTGGATGCGGATGCCGTCGAGCTTGGTGTCGACGACGACGGGCCCGGGGCCGAGGGACGCGACGGCGGCGTCGACGTCGGGGGCGGACTGGGCGAGCATCGGGCGCACGGGCCGCCCGACCGTGAGCGTGAACGCGCCGAGCGCCGCGAGGGCGGCGTCGGCGTCAGCGGCGCCGAGCGCGGCGACGGCGACGGGCTCGGTGGCACCGGCGAGCATCGCGGCGCGGCGCACGGCGTCGGCGGGGACGGACGCGGCCTCCGCGACGGCGTCGAGCAGCAGCGCGTCGAGCGCGCCCTGCCGCAGCTCGCCGGAGACGAGCCCGCGCAGCAGTGCCTGCTCGTCGGCGGTCGCGGCGGCGAACAGGTCGGCCGCGAGGCGGGTGCGAGCCGTGGACGAGCCCGGCCCTTCGAGGGCGGCCATCTGCGCGAACACGGCGTCGACGTCCAGGACGGTGAGCGTCGGGACGTCGGCGGGCCCGGGCAGGGACGCGAGCGACCGCCAGCCGAGGCCCGTGCGCCGCTGGCGCAGCTCGCCGCCGAGGTAGCGGGCGACGACGGGGACGTCGGCCGGGTCGGCGCGACGCAGGACGTCGACGAGCAGGGCGCGCTTGGCGAGCCGGGAGCGGGTCGCGGCGACGGCGGTGGACGTCGCGGCCACGTCGGCGAGCAGCATGGCGGCATCCTGCCGCGCACCACCCACGTCGGCACCCGGGCGCCGGGCGGGCCGGCGTCCGGGAGGGGCTACAGGGCGACGGCGGGCATCCGGAGCCGCGGCTCGTGCGACCGGAGCTCGTGCAGCGCGTCGAGCAGCAGGCGGTTGAACGCGACGGGGGCGTGCGAGTTCACGTCGTGGCCCGCGCGCGGCACGACCCGCAGGCGGGTCGCAGGGCGTGCGGTGAGGTAGCGGCGCTCGTCGAGTCGCAGCGGGTCGCGGCGGCCGTTGACGACCCAGACGGGCAGCTGCACGCGGCGCAGGTCGTCAATCGGTGAGTATCCGGCGAGCGCCGCGAGCATGTCCGTGACCACGTGCCACGTGCCGCCGCCGAGCCGCAGCGCGCGGGTCACGGCGGTCGACGCGTGCCGGTAGGCGTGCAGCGGCTTGCCCTTGATCTGCGTCGAGCAGCCCGCCAGGACGACGCCCGCGAGCTTGTGCTCGTGCCGGCGTGCGTAGGCGAGGCTCGCGTAGCCCCCGAGCGACAGGCCGACGAGGAGCGGCGCGACCGCGAAGGAGGCCACGGCGTCGTCGATCGCGCGGATCGCGCCCTCGAGCGTGAAGCGCTCGTGCGCGCGCGTGCCGTGGCCGGGCAGGTCGAGCGCCAGCACGGGGTGTCCGGACCGGGTGAGCGCGTCGAGCTGGTGCTGCCAGATCGCGGACGACGTGCGGGTCCCGTGGACGAAGACGATGGGGCGGATGGGGGGCTCCTCGGCAGGGGGTCTGCGGGCGAGAGTAGCCGGTGTTCCTGGGAGTCCCAGCAGGCGCTTTCCCAGGTTCGGTGGACCCGCTGGTCAGACGTCCGGGGCGCACTCCCCGCGGCCGAGCTCCGCCAGCCCGGCGCGGTCGCCGGCCGCGAACGCGGTGACGGCGAGGTTCGTGCTGGGGTACATCAGCTGGGTGGGGTCGTCGACGTGCCCGAGCCCGACGACGTGCGCGAGCTCGTGCGTGACGACGCCGATCGCGACGGCCGTGCCGTTGGGGCTCGCGACGAGCTCGGTGATCTCGGCGGTGTCGAGCGTGACCTCGCCCGTCACGTAGACGGACCGCCCGTCGACGGTCACGGACGCCGAGCCGCCCGTGCCGGCGACGTCGCCCGCGAGCCCGGGCGTCTCGGTCTCGTTCGACCAGGTGAACAGCACGGGGGCCCACCGCCGGCCGTAGAGGTCGGGCTGGAACGCCTCCCGGTCCGGGCTCGGCCCCTCGGTGGTGGCGCCGTCGTCGACGAACTGCAGGCCGGTCGCGTGCGCCACGCGCTCGATCGCGGTCCGGATGAGCAGCTCGCCCTCCGGCGGCGCACCGTCGGGCCGGACGACGTAGTGCAGCGGCCGGCACGGGCTGTAGGTCACCGGGCCGACGCCGTCGGGCTGCAGGGCGCTGAACGCGTGCTCGCCGGTGTCGAGGGCGGACTCGGGCGGGGGAGCGCCGAGCGGCGCGCCCGTCTCCTCGAGGCCCGCGGGCGGTGCGAGCCGGGCGACCTCGTCGTTGACCCACCACGCCGCGCCGCTCACCAGGAGTGCGGCGACGAGCAGCCCGGTCGTGAACGCCGGGCGGCGGGCGTCCCGGCGCGGGGGGGCGAAGCGCACGACGTCCTGCGGGGCGAGACCGGCGGGCGGGGTGGTGCCGACGGCGGAGCCGACCCATGCCGGGACGCCGGACGGGGCCGGGCCGCCGGACGGGACCGGGCCGCCGGACCACGTCGCGTCGGGAGCGGGGTTCGCGGGGACGTCCGGGGTGCCGGGCGTGGGCGCCGTCGACGCGGGCAGCCACACGGCGGGCCGTGCCGGCCCCGTGTCGCGTCCGGTCACGTCCCGTCCTCCTCGCGGTCACCGGCGGGACGCGTCGGTGACGTCCGGGCCGGTCCGCCGAGGATCGCACACGGCGCCCCGGACGCCCGCACGCCGGTCCGGCGCGTCACCCGGTCCGCGCAACGGCGGCCGGCGCACGCCACGGATCCTGACAGGAGCACCGTCACCGGCCCCACCGCCGCGCGAGCGCCGCGAGCTGCCCGACGTACCCGCCGCCGAACAGCAGCGCGTGCACGGCGACCGGGTGCACCTGGGGCAGCCCGGCCCGTCCGGCGAGCCCGGCCCGCAGCGGGTGCACCTCGGCGTAGCCCGCCATGACGTCGTCGAGGTGCCGCAGCCCGAACAGCGCGAGCATCGCGAGATCCGTCTCCCGGTGCCCGCCGTGCGCGGCGGGGTCGACGAGCGTCGCGCCGTCGGCCGTCCAGACGACGTTCCCGCTCCAGAGGTCGCCGTGCAGGCGCGCGGGCCGGTCGTCGTCGTCGAGGTCGCCCGACGCCAGCCGTGCCGCCAGGCGTCCCAGGTCGCGCGCGACTGCGTCGTCCACGACACCCGCGTCGACGAGCGCCCGGGCCAGGGGCTCGACGCGGCACTCCGCCTGGAACTCGCCCCACCGCGCGAACCGGCCCGCCGGCAGCGGCAGCGGGGCGTCGAGCGGCCCGACGAACCCGTCGGCGTCCCAGCCGGGCGCCGGGCTGCCGAACGCGGGCGCCCCGGCGTCGTGCGTCCGTGCCAGCCCGCGGCCGAACGCGCGGGCCGCGGCGCGGGTCGGTGCGACCGGGACCAGCCGTCGCAGCGTGAGGCCCGCCTCGTCGACGGCGAGCACGTCGACGACGGGTGCGCCGCCCGCGTCGCGCAGCCAGCGCAGGCCCGCAGCCTCGCACCGGAAGAAGCCCGCGGGTGCGTCGGACCGCTCCTTGCGGAACACCGCCGCCGCCGTCGCCGGACCACCCGTGCCGTGCACCGCCACCTCCTCGGTCGTCCCCACCCTGGCGCAGCCGGGCCGACGCCGCACCCCGCCCCGCGACCCGCCGGCGTGGCTCCTGGCGGCCGCACGACGACGCCTCTTCGCCCGCCCTCGCCGCGCCGCGCGGCGTCCAGCCCGCGAGACTGGCGGCAGCGCCGGGCGCCAGGGCCGGGCACGACCGGAAGGACGGACAGGCATGCGCGTCGGTGTCCCGCGCGAGGTCAAGAACCGCGAGTACCGCGTCTCGCTGACGCCCGCGGGTGCCCACCAGCTCGTCCGGTCCGGTCACGACGTCCTCGTCGAGTCCGGTGCCGGCGCAGGGTCGGCCATCCCGGACGACGAGTACCGGGCCGCCGGCGCGACCGTGGTGCCCGACGCGGAGCGCGTCTGGGGCGAGGCCGAGCTCGTCTGCAAGGTCAAGGAGCCCGTCGAGCAGGAGTACGGGCTGCTGCGCGACGGTCTGGTCCTGTTCACGTACCTGCACCTCGCCGCCGACCGCCCCGCGACGGACGCGCTGCTCGCCGCCGGGACCACCGCGATCGCCTACGAGACCGTCCAGCTCCCCGACGGGTCCCTGCCGCTGCTCGCCCCGATGTCCGAGGTCGCGGGCCGGCTCGCGACGCAGGTCGGGGCCTACCACCTGATGAAGAACGAGGGCGGGCGCGGGCTGCTCCTCGGCGGCGTCCCCGGTGTCGACGCCGCGAAGGTCGTCATCCTCGGTGCCGGGGTCGTCGGGCAGCACGCGGCCGAGATCGCCGTGGGCATGCGCGCCGACGTCACGGTGCTCGACCTCGCGATGGCCCGCCTGCGCGACGTCGACGCCGCGTTCGGCGGGCGGGTCCGCACGCTCGCGTCGTCCACGTGGACGCTCGAGCGCGAGGTCCTCGAGGCCGACCTCGTCGTCGGTGCCGTGCTCGTCCCCGGCGCCCGCGCGCCGCGCCTGGTCACGGACCACCTGGTCGCCGGGATGCGGCCCGGCTCGGTGCTCGTCGACGTCGCCGTCGACCAGGGCGGCTGCTTCGAGAGCACGCGCCCGACGACCCACGACGCCCCGACGTTCCGGGTGCACGACGCGGTCTTCTACTGCGTCGCGAACATGCCCGGCGCGGTCCCCGTGACGTCCACGCGGGCGCTGACGAACGTCACGCTGCCGTACGTCACGGCGATCGCGGACCGCGGGTGGCGTGCCGCGGTCGCCGCCGACCCGGCGCTCGCTGGCGGTCTGACGACCCACGGTGGCGCGCTGCTCAACGCGGCCGTCGCGCAGGCCCACGGCTACCCGCTGACCGGCCTCGACGGCGTCGTCCCCGCGCACGCCTGAGCCCCTCCCGAGCCCCTACGGTCGGGGGATGCGCAGCGCACTGGTCGTCGGCGGCACGGGTCAGGTCGGGCGGGCCGTGGTGCCCGCCCTCGTCGCGGACAGGTGGGACGTCCGCGTCCTGTCGCGCGGCTCACGGCACGACGACCGGACGGTCGAGGAGTGGGGTGCGCGGACGGTCGTGGGGGACCGGCACGACCCGGACGTCCTCGACCGGGCGCTGCGGGGCGGGGTCGACGTCGTCGTGGACGTCGTCGGCTTCGACGACCGCGACGCCGCCGCGCTGCTCGACCGCCGCGCGCAGATCGGGTCGGCCGTCGTCGTCTCCAGCGCGGCCGTGTACGTGGACGACGCGGGCGACGGGTTCGAGTCGGAGCGGTTCGGGACCTTCCCGGTGCCGCTGGACGAGGACGCGCCGACCGTCGACGGCGGGCGCGGCTCGTACGCCACCGGGAAGGTCGCCCTGGAGCGCGCGTGGCTCGGGTCGGACGTCCCGACGACCGCGCTGCGCGCCGCCGCGATCCACGGCCCGGGATGCGTCCAGCCGCGCGAGTGGACGTTCGTCAAGCGGGTCCTCGACGGCCGCGACGTGCGCGTCCTCGCGTTCGACGGCGCGAGCCGGTTCCAGACGGTCGCGACCGCGGTGCTGGCCGAGCTCGTCCGGCTCGCGGCCGCCCGGCCCGGCGACCGCGTGCTCAACGCGGGTGACCCCGACGCCCCGACGGTCGCCGAGATCGGCGAGGTCGTCGACGCGACCCTCGGCGCGCGCACGCGCACGGTGACGTTCGACGGCCCGCCGCGCGACGGCCTGGGCCTGACGCCGTGGGCGGTCCCGCACCCGCTGGTCCTGTCGATGGACCGCGCGGCCCGCCAGCTCGGTTACGTCGCCCCCGGCCCGTACGCGACGACGGCCCCCGCCGCGGTCCGCTGGCTCGTCGAGGAGTCGCGGCGCCGCGACTGGCGCGAGGCGTTCCCGGGCTTCGTCCGGATGGAGGCGATGGGCGACTTCTTCGACTACGCCGCCGAGGACGCCTTCCTCGCCGGTCGGCCCGTCGGACCGAGCGACGCCGACCGGCGTCCGGAATGATGACCGCCATGACCCACGACCTCGACGCGTCCAACCCCTTCGCGTCGCCCTCGACGCTGCCCTACGGCCTGCCCGACTACACCCGCATCCGCGAGGAGCACTACCGCCCGGCGCTGCTCGCCGGCATGGCGGAGCACCGCGCGCAGGTCGAGGCCGTCGCGGCCGACCCGGCCGAGCCGACCGTCGAGAACACCCTCGTCGCGCTCGAACGCGCCGGGCGCCTGCTGCACCGCGTCGCCGTGGCGTTCTACAACCAGGCCGGCAGCGACTCGACGCCCGGCCTCGACGCGGTCGAGGAGGAGGTCGCGCCGCTGCTCGCCGCGCACCGCGACGCGATCTACCTCGACGCCCGGCTGTTCGCCCGCGTGCAGGCGCTCGTCGACCAGGTCGACGCGGGCACGCTCGACCTGCCCGACGACGCCGCGTGGCTGCTGCACCGCACGCACACCGCGTTCGTCCGCTCCGGCGTGCGCCTCGACGACGCCGCCCAGGAGCGCCTGCGCGACCTGAACGCGCAGATCAGCGCCCTCGACACCGCGTTCGGCCGCCACCTGCTCGCGGCGACCAACGAGGCCGCCGTGCTCGTCACCGACGAGGACGAGCTCGACGGCCTGCCCGCGGACGCCCGGGCGGCGGCCGCGCTCGCGGCGACCCAGCGCGGGCACGACGGGGCGTGGCTCCTCGAGCTCCAGCTCCCGACGCAGCAGCCCGCCCTCGCGGTGCTGCGCGACCGCGGGCTGCGCGAACGCGTGTTCCGCGCGTCGGTCACGCGCGGCGCGACGGGCGGCGAGCACGACACCCGTGCGTCGCTCCTCGGCCTGGCCCGCCTGCGGGCGGAGCGCGCGCAGCTACTCGGGTTCGAGCACCACGCCGACTACGTCGCGCAGGACGCCACGGCCGGCTCGGCGGACGCCGTCGCGGAGCTGCTCGGGCGGCTCGCGCCCGTCGCCGTGGCGAACGCGCGCGAGGAGGCGACCGCCCTGCAGGAGGCCCTCGAGCGCGACGTCCCCGGCGCGACCCTGGAGCCGTGGGACTGGGCGTACTACGCCGAGCAGGTCCGCCAGGAGCGGCGCTCGCTCGACGACGCGCGCCTGCGGCCCTACCTCGACCTCGAGCGGGTCCTGGCCGACGGCGTGTTCCGTGCCGCGACGGCCCTGTACGGCCTGACGTTCGCCGAGCGGCACGACCTCGTCGGCTACCACCCCGACGTGCGCGTCTTCGAGGTGTTCGACGCCGACGGGTCCGGCCTGGGCCTGTTCCTCGCCGACTACTGGACGCGCGAGTCCAAGCGCGGCGGGGCGTGGATGAACAACCTCGTCGACCAGTCGACGCTGCTCGCCGAGCCTCCGGTCGTCGTCAACAACCTCAACGTCCCGAAGCCCCCGCCGGGCGAGCCCACGCTGCTGACCTGGGACGACGTCATCACGACGTTCCACGAGTTCGGGCACGCGCTGCACGGCCTGCTGTCCGCGGTGCGTTTCCCGTCGCAGTCCGGCACCGAGGTGCCGCGGGACTTCGTCGAGTACCCGTCGCAGGTCAACGAGATGTGGGCGTGGGACCCGCAGGTCCTCGCGTCGTACGCGGTGCACCACGAGACCGGCGAGCCGATGCCCGCCGAGTGGGTCGAGACGCTGCTCGCGGCCCGCCAGGACGGCGAGGGCTTCGCGACGACCGAGTACCTGGCCGCGGCGCTGCTCGACCAGGCCTGGTACCGGCTCGCGCCGTCGCAGGTCCCGACGGACGTCGACCAGGTCGAGGCGTTCGAGACCGCCGCGCTGGAGGCCGCCGGTGTGCTCTACGCCCCGGTGCCGCCGCGCTACCGCACGACCTACTTCAACCACGTCTTCGCCAGCGGGTACAGCGCGGGGTACTACTCCTACATCTGGTCGGAGGTCCTCGACGCCGACACCGTCGAGTGGTTCCGCGAGAACGGCGGGCTGCGCCGCGAGAACGGCGACACGTTCCGCGCCCGGCTGCTGTCCCGCGGCGGCTCGATCGACCCGCTGCAGGCGTTCCGCGACCTGCGCGGGCGCGACGCGGACATCAGCCCGCTGCTCGCCCGGCGCGGCCTGCTCGCCGCGGTGTCCGACCGGTGAGCAGGCCGGGCACCCCCGGCTGAGCGTCCGGCGGGGCCGGGTACGGTGGTCGGCATGCCCGACTTCCCTCCCGGTCCCGCCCGCACGTCCTCGGTCCCCGCCCAGGTGGGGGGCCCGGTCGCGCCCGTGGCGCAGGACGAGGTCGTGCAGATCTGCCGCGACCTCATCCGGTTCGACACGTCGAACTACGGCGACGGGTCCGGGCCGGGGGAGCGGGTCGCCGCCGAGCACGTCATGGGCCTGCTCACCGAGGTCGGCCTGGACCCCGAGCTGTTCGAGAGCGCGCCCGGCCGCGCGAACGTCGTCGTCCGGCTGGAGGGCGAGGACGCGAGCCGCCCCGCGCTCGTCCTGCACGGCCACCTCGACGTCGTCCCCGCCCGCGCCGACGACTGGACCGTCGACCCGTTCGAGGCCGTCGAGGCGGACGGCCTCGTGTGGGGCCGCGGCGCCGTCGACATGAAGGACATGGACGCGATGATCCTCGCGGTCGTGCGGCAGATGGCCCGCGAGGGCCGCCGCCCCGCCCGTGACGTCGTCGTCGCGATGTTCGCCGACGAGGAGGCGGGCGGCACGTACGGCGCCCGCTGGGCCGTCGACCACCGCCCCGAGCTGTTCGAGGGCGCGACCGAGGCCGTGAGCGAGGTCGGCGGGTTCTCCGTCGACGTCGACGGCCGCCGCGCCTACCTGCTGCAGACCGCCGAGAAGGGCCTGTCGTGGCTGCGGCTCGTCGCCGACGGCCGCGCCGGGCACGGCAGCCAGGTCAACGCCGACAACGCCGTCACCCACCTCGCCGAGGCGGTCGCCCGGATCGGCCGCCACCCGTGGCCGCTGCAGCCCACCCCGACCGTGCGCGCCCTGCTCGAGGGCGTCGCGGGCCTCACCGGCCTGCCGTTCGACCCCGAGGACCCCGAGGGCGTCGACCGGCTCGTCGCCGCGCTCGGCCCCGCGTCCCGGTTCGTCGGCGCGACGCTGCGCCACACGACCAACCCGACGCAGCTCGACGCCGGCTACAAGGCCAACGTCATCCCCGGCCGCGCCGAGGCCACGATCGACGGCCGGTTCCTGCCGGGCCTCGAGGACGAGTTCGTCGCGACCGTGACCGCGCTCGCGGGCGAGCACGTGCAGATCGAGCGGATCCACCACGACGTCGCGCTCGAGACCGCGTTCTCCGGCGACCTCGTCGACGCGATGGTCGACTCGCTCCTCGCCGAGGACCCGGGCGCCACCGTCCTGCCCTACACGCTCTCGGGCGGGACCGACAACAAGTCGCTGTCGCGCCTGGGCATCACCGGCTACGGCTTCGCGCCGCTGCGGCTGCCCGCCGACCTGGACTTCTCGGGGATGTTCCACGGCGTGGACGAGCGCGTGCCCGTCGACGCCCTGCGGTTCGGCACGCGCGTGCTGGACCGCCTGCTGCGCACCTGCTGACGAGGTCGCCCGTCGCCGGTCCGTCGCGCGCGGCCGGAGCCGGGCGGCTCAGTCCGCGTCGACCTCGGCGAGGGTGCTGCGCACCCGGATGACCTTGCGCCGCAACCACACCCGGCGCTCGCCGCCCGCGTAGAGGACGGTCCGGGCGAGCTCCCACCGGCCGTACTCAGCCTGGTCGGTGAGCAGCCGTCGGGCGTCGTTGCGACTCGTCGACGGCGGCAGGCTGAGCACCCGGTACTCGTACTGGCCGCCCTGGGCGACCCATGCGTCACGCTTCTTCCCGGTCCACCCGAGTGCCATCCGCCACCTCGTCCCGCACGTCCGCTGCCTGCACCGACCCACCCGCTCGCCGGCCTGCCGACCGACGTGATGACCGACTGCCGACCGGCTGCTGACCGGCTGCCGACCGGCTGGGTGCCGATCGACCCTACGCGCTGCCATTGTGCCGCGCGCGGCGCTACGGTCGTCGCATGACCGTCGACCCGCGTGCCGCGCTGGACCGCCTGATCGCAGCCCTCGAGGCCCACTACAACGCCGTCGTCGCCCGCAAGGGCGAGGACGACCCGGCGGTCGACGACGCGTACGACGTGCTCGCCGACGCGTTCGAGGTGTACGACGACGCCCTCGGCACCGTGCACGGTGAGGCGACCCCGTTCTACCTCGCGGAGGAGGACGACGACGAGGACGACGACGAGGACTGGGCCGGCGAGGACGAGGACGACGACGAGTACGACGCCGACGACCTCGCCGACGAGCCGACGGGTCTCGGCACCCGCTGACGGCGTCCCGCCCGCGCGCGCCGTCGCCGGGCGGACGTCCGGGGCGCCGGCCTCCCCGGCGCGGGCGCCCTCGGCGCTCAGAACCGCTCGGGGTACCCCACGACCGGTGCGCTGACCTCGTCGAGGGCTCGTCGCAGCTCCTCGGGCAGCTCCAGGTCGTGCGCCGCGAGCGAGCCCCGCAGCTGCGCCGCGGTCCGCGCGCCGACGACGCTCGAGCTGACCCCGGGGCGGCCCGCGAGCCACGCGAGGGCGACCTCGAGCGGCGTGCGCTCCAGCCCCTTCGCGGCGGTCGCGACGGCCTCGACCACGGCGGCCGCGTCGCGCGTCAGGTAGGGCTCGACGAACCCGGCGAGGTGCGGCGACGCCGCCCGCGAGTCCGCGGGGATCGTCCGGCGGTACTTGCCGGTGAGCACACCCCGGCCGAGCGGCGACCAGGCCAGCACACCCAGGCCGAGCGCGGAGGCGGCGGGCACGACCTCGCGCTCGACGCCGCGCTGCAGCAGCGAGTACTCGACCTCGACCGCGGCGAGCCCGGGGTCGCGCTCCAGGAGCGTCGCGACGCGCGCGACCTGCCAGCCCGGGTGGTTCGCGAGCCCGACGTAGCGTGCGCGGCCGCTGCTCACCGCGAGACGCAGGGCGGACGCGGTCTCGTCGAGCGGGGTGCGCGGGTCGGGGTTCTGCACGAGCCACAGGTCGACGTTGTCGGTGCGCAGCCGCCGCAGCGACGCGTCGAGCGAGTCGAGCAGCCCGCCGCGCGACGCGTCGACGACGCCCCCGGCGGAGGTGCGCCGGACCCCGGCCTTGGTGCACAGCACGACCTCGTCGCGCGCGACGACGTCGCCGATCAGCGTGCCGATGAGCTCCTCGGCGCCCCCGTCGGCGTACGACGCGGACGTGTCGAGGAGCGTCCCGCCCGCGTCCACGAAGTCGCGCAGCTGCTCCGAGGCCTCGTGCTCGTCGGTGTCGCGGCTCCACGTCATCGTGCCGAGACCGAGCCGGGAGACCCGCAGACCGGTGCGGCCGAGGTGGAGCTGTTCCATGGTGCGCAACCCTAACGTCGGGCGCGTGCCCGGACGGGGACCCGGCGCGGCTATCGTTGCGCCTCGTGGCTGACGGCATGGGTGCAGGTGAGGCGATCTTCCTCGGGCTGGTGCAGGGACTCACGGAGTTCCTGCCGGTGTCCTCGAGCGCGCACCTGCGCATCGTGGGGGACCTGCTCGGCAGCGGCGACCCCGGGGCGGCGTTCACGGCGATCACGCAGCTCGGGACCGAGACCGCGGTGCTGCTCTACTTCCGCCGCGACATCGCCCGGATCTGCACCGCGTGGTGGCAGTCCGTGCGCGGGGACCGGGGGGCCGACCTGCGCGCCCGGCTCGGCATGCCGGCGGGGGAGCGGGCCGACCACGACGCGCTCATGGCGTGGTTCATCGCGCTCGGCTCGGTGCCGATCGTCGTCCTCGGTCTGCTGTTCCAGGACACGATCGAGCACGCGTTCCGCAACCTGTGGCTCATCGTCCTCACGCTCGCGGGCTTCGCGCTCGTCCTCGGCTGGGCGGACCGCCGCGGCGCGCACCGCCGCACCCTGGACGAGCTGACGCCACGCGACGCCGTGAAGTTCGGCCTGTGGCAGGCCCTCGCGCTCATCCCCGGTGTCTCCCGTTCGGGCGGCACGATCACCGGTGGCCTGCTCATGGGCTACACCCGGGAGGCGGCGGCGCGGTACTCGTTCCTGCTCGCGATCCCCGCGGTGTTCGGGTCGGGGCTGTTCCAGCTCGCCAAGAGCGCGGGTGACTTCGGGGAGGCCGGGACGCCCGGGTTCGGCCCGACGCTGCTCGCGACGCTCGTCGCGTTCGTCGTGGGGTACCTGGTCATCATCGTGTTCCTCAAGATCGTCTCGACGTTCAGCTACACGCCGTTCGTCGTCTACCGGCTCGGCCTCGCGGCCCTCGTCGTGATCCTGCTCGCCACGGGCGTGCTGGACGCGATGCCCGCGACCGCGGCCCCCTGACGCCGCCCGGCAGCACGGCAGCACGGCTCACAGCCAGACGGCAGCACGGCTCACAGCCAGCCGGACCGCCGGAACGAGCGGTAGAGCAGGACGCACACGCCGGCCATGCCGAGCAGGACCGCCGGGTAGCCCCAGCGCCACGTGAGCTCGGGCATGTGCTGGAAGTTCATGCCGTAGATGCCGGCGACGAGCGTCGGCACCGCGGCGATCGCCGCCCACGCCGAGATCTTGCGCATGTCCTCGTTCTGCCGCACCGAGACGCGCGACAGGTGCGCGGACAGCATGTCGCCGAGCAGGGCGTCGTGGGCGTCGAGGTGCCGGTCCACGCGGTCGGCGGTCGCCTGCACGCGTCGCAGCCAGCGCTGGAGCGCCTCGCCGTCGGGCTCGTCGGCCGCCTCCGCGACGAGCTCGGGCAGCGCGGACGACACCGGGCCGAGCGCACGTCGCGCCTCCGCGACCTCGCGCTTGAGGTCGTAGATGCGCTGGACCGGGTCACCGGACTGCTGCGCGGCGAACACGGCTCCCTCCGTCGCCGCGACCGCGTCGCCGAGCTCGACCTCGACGTCCGCGGCGGTCGCGACCAGCGCGAGGAGCGTCGCGGCGAGCACCTGCCGCGCACCCTCGTCCGGCACGCGCGGCCCCGACGCCAGCCGCTCGGCGGCCCGGCCCAGGACGTCGGCCTGCCCGCTCTCGGCGGCGAGCACGACCGCGCCCTTCGCGACGACCGTCAGCGCGCCCGTCGAGACCTGCCGCGAGGCCGCGTCGAAGCACAGCGTCGCGACCGTCGCGACGAGCGCCCCGTCGGGCGTCCGCACGATCCGCGCCCGCACGGGGTGACCGGGGGCGGGCGGGTGGGCGCCCGCGCCCCCGAGCCGCAGGACCGCGA
>NZ_BIMR01000118.1 GCF_004306155.1 Cellulomonas biazotea | reverse complement strand
ACCCTCCTCACCACCGCCACCCTCCCCACTCCCACCACCACCCCCACCCCCACCACCCCCACCACCTCCGGCGTCGAGTTCGTTACTTCGCGTCGAGTTCGTGAGCTAGAGGTCACGACTTCGGCAGGAAGTCACGAACTCGCGGACGGGCGCGGGGGAGCGCCAGCCGCTCCCGGGAAGGAGGAGCGGGGCGTGGTGGTCGACGTGCGGGTGCTCGCGGGGGCGCTCGACGCCGTGCGGCGGCGGGCGCTGCGGCTCGCGGCGGTGCAGGCGGGATGCCCGGCAGGGTCGCTGCACCGGGTCCACGTGCTCGCGCTCGACGCGCTCGTCGTCGACTGGCACGGGCAGGGGCCCGTCGACCTGCCCGGCGGGGTCGCGGCCCGCCGGGCGTGTGGCAGGCTCTTCCTCGGGCCCGCCGGGCCGGAGCACGACGGACGACAGGAGCGGTGACGGTGGACCCAGTCGACATGGGCGACGACCTGGAGCGTGTGCTGCTCACGGAGGAGCAGCTGCACGCCAGGCTCGACGAGATCGCCGCGCAGATCGACGCGGACTACGCCGGCAAGGACCTGCTCCTCGTGGGTGTCCTCAAGGGTGCGGTCATGGTGATGGCGGACCTGGTCCGGCGCCTGCACTCGCCGGTGCAGATGGACTGGATGGCGGTGTCGTCGTACGGCTCGGGCACCAAGTCGTCGGGCGTCGTGCGGATCCTCAAGGACCTCGACTCCGACCTGCTGGGCCGTCACGTCCTGGTCGTCGAGGACATCATCGACTCGGGTCTGACGCTGTCGTGGCTGCTGTCGAACCTGCGCTCGCGCGGCCCGGCGTCGGTCGAGATCGCGACGATGCTGCGCAAGCCCGACGCGGCCAAGGTCGAGGTCGACGTCCGCTACGTGGGCTTCGACATCCCGAACGAGTTCGTCGTCGGGTACGGCCTGGACTACGCGGAGAAGTACCGCAACCTGCCGTTCGTCGGGACGCTCGCCCCGCACGTGTACGCCTGACCTCGGCGTCGGGCGCGCCGGTGCCGGGCGCCGGGCGAGCCGCAAGGGCCGATGTGCCCTGGGCGAACAGGGCGGGGACCGCCCAGGAACACCGTGTAACTTCGAAGGCCACCAGCCCTGCGAGCGGAGGATGAGGGGCCTGGCCCCGATCGCCCATGAACTTCAAGCGACTTGCCCGTGGTCCGATCCTGTGGATCGTGCTCGCCGTCGTCCTGCTCTGGATCGGCGCCACGGCCCTCACGGCCCCCCGCATCAGCCGGATCGACACCTCCGACGGGCTCGAGCTCCTTGCCACCGGCAAGGCCGAGTCGGCGAAGATCACCGAGGGGTCGCAGCGCGTCGACCTGACCCTCGAGGACGACTTCGAGAAGGGCGACGAGAACTTCGGCAAGCTCGTCCAGTTCAACTACGTCGTGCCGCAGGGACCGGCGGTCGCTGACGCGATCGCCGACGCCGACCTGCCGGACGGCTACACCTCCGAGGTCCCGCAGACCTCGTGGTGGTCGAGCCTGCTGAGCATCGTCCTGCCGTTCGTCATCATCCTGGCCGTCTTCTGGTTCCTCATGTCCAACATGCAGGGCGGCGGCTCGCGGGTGATGAGCTTCGGCAAGTCGCGCGCCAAGCTGGTGAGCAAGGAGTCCCCACAGGTCACGTTCGAGGACGTCGCCGGCGTGGACGAGGCGCTCGAGGAGCTCCAGGAGATCAAGGAGTTCCTCTCCGAGCCCGCGAAGTTCCAGGCAGTCGGCGCGAAGATCCCCAAGGGCGTCCTGCTGTACGGCCCTCCGGGCACCGGCAAGACGCTGCTCGCGCGGGCGGTCGCGGGTGAGGCGGGCGTGCCGTTCTACTCGATCTCCGGCTCGGACTTCGTCGAGATGTTCGTCGGCGTCGGCGCCAGCCGCGTGCGCGACCTGTTCCAGCAGGCCAAGGAGAACTCGCCGGCGATCATCTTCGTCGACGAGATCGACGCGGTCGGCCGGCACCGTGGCGCGGGCCTCGGCGGCGGGCACGACGAGCGCGAGCAGACGCTCAACCAGATGCTCGTCGAGATGGACGGCTTCGACGTCAAGACGAACGTCATCCTCATCGCCGCGACGAACCGTCCCGACATCCTCGACCCTGCGCTGCTGCGCCCGGGCCGCTTCGACCGCCAGGTCGCCGTCGAGCCGCCCGACCTCAAGGGCCGTGAGCGGATCCTCCAGGTGCACGCGCAGGGCAAGCCGATGGCGCCGCACGTCGACCTCGTCGCGGTCGCGCGCCGCACGCCGGGCTTCACGGGCGCCGACCTGGCGAACGTCCTCAACGAGGCCGCGCTGCTGACGGCCCGCCAGAACGCGTCGATCATCGACGACCACGCGCTGGACGAGGCGATCGACCGCGTCATCGCGGGCCCGCAGAAGCGCACGCGCGTCATGAACATCAAGGAGCAGAAGATCACCGCGTACCACGAGGGCGGTCACGCCCTGGTGGCGGCGGCCCTGCGGTACACCGACCCGGTGACGAAGGTGACGATCCTGCCCCGCGGCCGGGCTCTCGGCTACACGATGGTCATGCCGACGGAGGACAAGTACTCCACGACGCGCAACGAGCTGCTCGACCAGCTCGCCTACGCCATGGGCGGTCGCGTCGCGGAGGAGCTCGTCTTCCACGACCCGACGACGGGCGCGAGCAACGACATCGAGAAGGCCACCGCGACCGCCCGCAAGATGGTCACGGAGTTCGGCATGAGCAGCCGGCTCGGCGCGATCCGGCTCGGCCAGGGCAACCAGGAGGTCTTCCTGGGCCGTGACGTCGGCCACCAGCGCGACTACTCGGAGGACGTCGCGGGGTCGATCGACCTCGAGGTGCGGGCGCTCATCGAGCGTGCGCACGACGAGGCGTGGGAGATCCTCGTCGAGTACCGGGAGGTCCTCGACCACCTGGTCCTCGAGCTCCTCGAGAAGGAGACCCTCAACGCCGAGCAGCTCGCGACGATCTTCGAGCCCATCGTCAAGCGCGAGCCGCGCAAGGTGTGGCTGTCGAGCGACCAGCGCGCCGTGTCGCAGCAGGGGCCCGTCCTGACGCCGGCCGAGAAGGCCGCCCAGAACGGCCACCCGGTCATCCCCGAGGACGAGGCGGCCGTGGTCGGCGACGAGAACCCGGTCCGCAAGATCGTCGAGCTGCCGCCCGAGCAGACGCCCGACGCGCACGGGTGGAGCCGCGAGGGTGAGTGACGGCGTGCCCTCGCAGATCAGCCCGGTGACGGGCGTCGGCCGTGCCGTCGGCGAGTACGACGAGGCCCGTGCGGAGCGTGCGGTCCGCGAGCTGCTGCTCGCCGTCGGCGAGGACCCCGACCGCGAGGGCCTGCTGGAGACGCCGGCCCGCGTGGCGCGCGCGTACCGGGAGATCTTCGCGGGCCTGTACCAGGAGCCGACGGACGTCCTGACGACGACCTTCGACATCGGCCACGAGGAGATGGTCCTGGTCAAGGACATCGAGGTGTACTCCACCTGCGAGCACCACCTCGTGCCGTTCCACGGCGTCGCGCACGTCGGGTACATCCCGGGAGCGGACGGGCGCATCACGGGCCTGAGCAAGCTCGCGCGGCTGGTCGACGTGTACGCGCGCCGACCGCAGGTCCAGGAGCGGCTCACGTCGCAGGTCGCCGACGCGCTCGTCGAGGTCCTGCAGCCCCGTGGCGTCCTGGTCGTCGTCGAGTGCGAGCACCTCTGCATGTCGATGCGTGGGGTGCGCAAGCCCGGGTCGCGGACCGTGACGTCGGCGGTGCGCGGCCAGATGCGCGACGTCGCGACGCGCGCCGAGGCGATGAGCCTGGTCCTGGGCCGCTGACGCTGCTCGTGACGCGCCCCTAGGCTCGGCTCCGTGACCCGCCCCGACGTCCCCGCGACGGCCGCCCCGCGGTCCGGCCCGCTGCCGTTCCCCGCGCACCTGCGCGACACCGGCCGGACGCTCGTCATGGGCGTCGTCAACGTCACGCCGGACTCGTTCTCCGACGGCGGCCGCTGGTTCACGCCGGGTGCTGCCGTGGCGCACGGGCTCGAGCTCGCGGACCAGGGCGCGGACCTGCTGGACGTCGGCGGCGAGTCGACGCGGCCCGGCGCGCGCCGCGTGCCCGTCGAGGACGAGCTCGCCCGCGTCCTGCCGGTCGTCGAGGAGCTCACGGCCCGCGGGCTGGCGGTGAGCGTCGACACGACGCGCGCCCAGGTCGCGCGCGCGGCGGTCGAGCGGGGCGCGGTGCTGGTCAACGACGTGTCGGGCGGGCTGGCCGACGACGCGATGGCGGGCGTCGTCGCGGAGACGGGCGTCGCGTACGTGGCGATGCACTGGCGCGGGCACGCCGACGTCATGGACGACCTCGACGACTACGACGACGTGGTGGCCGACGTGCGTGCCGAGCTCGCGCAGCGCGTCGCGACGCTGCGGGCCGCGGGTGTCCGCGACGAGCAGGTCGTGCTCGACCCGGGCCTGGGGTTCGCCAAGCCGGGCGCGAGCAACTGGCCGCTGCTGGCCCGTCTGCCGGAGCTCGTCGCCGACGGCTTCCCGGTGCTGGTCGGCGCGAGCCGCAAGCGTTTCCTGGGTCACCTGCTGACCCGCCCCGACGGCACGCCCGCCCCGCCCCTCGCGCGCGACCGGGCGACGGCGGCCGTCTCGGCGCTCGCGGCGGCGTCGGGCGCGTGGTGCGTCCGCGTGCACGAGGTGGCAGGCTCGGCCGACGCCGTCCGGGTGGCGGCGGCGTGGCGGTCCGCGGGTGCGGTCGGTGACGCCGCCGGCGGGACGGCCCGGGAG
>NZ_BIMR01000117.1 GCF_004306155.1 Cellulomonas biazotea | reverse complement strand
CGGCCGGCCCCTGCACCCCGACGGCGCCGACACCCGCGCCGCGCGCCGGCTCGTCACGTCGTGGCTCGCGGGCGACGCGCGCGCGGACGGGCTCGACCTCGACCCCGCCCGGACCGCGGCGCTCCTCGCCACGGTCGGCGTCGCGGTGCTGCCGTCGTTCCCGGTGCAGGACGCCGACGAGGCCGTCGAGGTCGCGACCCGGATCGGCTGGCCCGTCGCGCTCAAGACGACCGTCCCCGCCCTGCGCCACCGCGCCGACCTCGGCGGGGTGCGGCTCGACGTCGAGGACGAGCCCGAGCTGCGCGCCGACGTCGCGCAGGTGCTCGCGCTCGCGGCCGCGCACCACGACCGGTCGGACGGCCCGCCGCTCGAGGTGCAGGCGATGGCGCCGCACGGGTCGGCGTGCGTCGTGCGCTCGAGCGAGGACCCGCTGTTCGGGCCGATCATCAGCTTCGGGCTCTCCGGCGACGCGTCCGACCTGCTCGGCGACGTCGCGTACGGGGTCCCGCCGCTGACGGACGTCGACGTCGCGGAGCTCGTCCGGTCCGCCCGGGCGGCGCCGCGGCTGTTCGGGTACCGCGGTCTGCCGCCGCTGGACGTCGCGGCGCTCGAGGACGTCATCGCGCGCGTCGCGGTGCTCGCCGACGACCTGCCCGAGCTGCGCTCGCTCGAGCTCAACCCGGTCGTCGTCTCCGAGCGCGGGGCGGTCGTGCTGGGCGCCCGGGCGACGCTCGCGCACGCGGACCGCGCGGACGCGACGCGGCGCCTGCAGCGGGCGTGACGCGCCCGCGACGCCACACCGCGGGTCCGGACGGCGGCACGCACCCGGAGTTCGGTGGGAGGATGGGCGCCGTGCCAGCAGTATCTGACGACCTGCGCGACGACCTGCACCGCGCCGGCTACTACCCGGAGCTCGTCGCCGACGTCCTCGACGTCGCCATCGCCGACGAGCCCGTGGTGGCCCACCTCGTCCACCTCGAGACGACGTTCGACGCCGCCGAGGTCCGTCGACACGTCACCGTGCTCGCCCTGACCCCGACGCGGCTCGTCGTCGCGCACGTGGACGACCAGGCCGCGGACTCGGAGAACCCGTCGCCCAGCGCGTCGGCGACGACCGAGGCGGTCCCGATCGCCGAGCTGCGCTCGGTCGCGCTCACGCACGTGGTGCCGCGACCCGAGGAGCACCAGCCCGGCCGGCCGCCCGTCGAGCTGACGCTCGCGATCGGCTGGGGCGCGGTCTCGCGTGTCGACCTCGAGCCCGCCACGTGCGGCGACCCCGCGTGCGAGGCGGACCACGGGCTGACGGGCACGCTCACGCCGGACGACGTCGTCGTGCGCGTGAGCGCCGCGGCCGAAGGCGAGGACTCGGTCCGCGCCGCCGCGGCGTTCGCGCGCCGCCTGTCCGCCGCCAGCGCGCAGCGGTGATGGCCGACCGACGGGCCGGCACCGGGACCCGGGTGGTGGAGGTCCCCGCGGACGCCGACCTCGTCGTGCCCGGAGGACCGGAGCCGACCCTCGCGTCGCTGCTCCCCGCGGTCGCGGGCGCGCTCGGCGGCACCGTGCCGGGGACCACCGACGACCGGCTGGGCCTGCCGACCGCCGACCGGGTCTGCGTCGTGCTGGTCGACGGGCTCGGCTACGTCAACCTCAGCGAGCGTGCGGGTCACGCGCCGTTCCTGCGCGGCCTCGTCCGCGAGTCGGCGCCGCTGCGCAGCACGTTCCCGTCGACGACCGCGACCGCGCTCGGGAGCCTCGGCGTCGGCGCGGCCCCCGGCAGCACCGCGATGCTCGGGTACACGGTCCGCGACCCGGCGACGGGCCGCCTCGGCAACCTCGTCTCCTGGACGGACCTCCCGCCCGCCCGCGCCTGGCAGCCTGAGCCGACCGTCTTCGAGCGGCTCGTCGCGCAGGGTGTCGCCGTGACGAGCGTCGGCCCCGCGCGGTTCGCCGGCTCGGGGCTCACGGAGGCCGCGCTGCGCGGCGCCACCTACCGCGCCGCCGAGCCGCTGGCCGCGCGTGTCGACGCGACCCTCGACGCGCTGCGCCGGCCCGGTCTCACGTACCTGTACTGGGGCGACGTCGACAAGGCGGGCCACCACCACGGGTGGGGCTCCTGGCAGTGGGGCGACGCGCTCGCGGAGGCCGACGCCGAGCTCGCCCGCCTGGCGCGGCGGCTGCCGCGTGGTGCGCTCCTCGTCGTCACGGCCGACCACGGCATGGTCGACGTCGACCGCGCGGCTCGCTGGGACGTCGCGACGCATCCCGTCCTCGGCCAGGACGTCGCGCTCGTCGCGGGGGAGCCCCGCGCGTCGCACCTGCACCTCGTCGACGGCGCCGACCCGGACACGGTGGCCGACCGGTGGCGGTCCGTCCTCGGCGACGCCGCCGTGGTCCGGACCCGTGACGAGGCCGTCGGGGCGGGCTGGTTCGGCACCGTGGGGGAGCACGCGCGGCGGGTCGTCGGCGACGTGGTCGTCGCGATGACAGGACGGGCCACGGTCGTCGACTCCGCGACGCAGACGCCCGCGTCGCTCGACCTCGTCGGGGTGCACGGCTCGCTCACCCGGCACGAGATGCTCGTGCCGTTCCTCGTCGTGGGTGGAGGCGACTGACCGTGGCGGAGCTCGTGTTCTTCTCCGGGACGATGGACTGCGGCAAGTCGACGCTCGCGCTGCAGATGCACCACAACCACGCCGCGCGCGGACGCGACGGCGTGCTGTTCACCCGCAACGACCGGGCGGGCGCCGCGACGATCTCCTCCCGGCTCGGGCTCGTGCAGCAGGCCGCGGAGGTCGCCGACGGCACGGACTTCTGGGCCGAGGTCATCGCGCGCCGCACCCACGGGCGGCCGGTGGACTACGTCATCGGCGACGAGGCGCAGTTCTACACGGCCGCGCAGGTCGAGCAGCTCGCGCGCGTCGTCGACGAGCTCGAGGTCGACGTCTACGCGTTCGGCATCTCGACCGACTTCCGTGCCCGCCTGTTCCCGGGCTCGGCGCGGCTCGTCGAGCTGGCCGACCGGGTCGAGGTCCTCCAGGTCAAGGCGCTGTGCTGGTGCGGGGCGCGCGCGACGCACAACGCGCGGACCGTCGGCGGCGTCATGGTCGTCGAGGGTGCGCAGGTCGTCGTGGGCGACGTCCAGGCGGGTGCGGGGGAGGTCGGCTACGAGGTGCTGTGCCGACGCCACCACATGCGCCGGATGACGGCCGCGACCGCCCGGGCCGCGTCGCCGTCCACGGCGACCCTCTCGACGTCCGCCCAGGGCACCCTCGGCGTCGGCGCCTGACGGGCGGCCGACGCGGGGCGGGTCACTCGGGCTTCGCGCCGAAGACGATCTCGTCCCAGCTCGGCACCTTCGCGCGCCCCTTGCGCGACCGCGGTCGGTCCGCGGCCTCGACGGGCGGCTGCTCGTCGGCCACGACGGGCGTGGGGGCGGGCTCGGGCGGTGCGGCGGGCGTCGGCACCGTCGGCGTCTTCTGCCGGGGCTGCAGCACGACGGCCTCGGCGACCGGGTCGGCGTCGAGCGGGTGCGCCCCGGGCACGTCCGCGTCGTCCCGGCCGAAGTCGAAGGCGTGCTGCGGGCCGAAGCCCTCGAACTCCTCGTCCTCGCCGTCGACGTCGAGGCTCTGGCGCACGCCCCGGCGGGTCCGCAGCTCGTCGAGCAGGTCGTGCGTCTCCTGCTGCGGGTCCGGCTCGGGCTCGGGCGCGGCGACGTCCTCGGTGTGCGCGATGCTGCCGTCGTCGCGGAAGTCGAACACGACGTCGCGCACCGCGGCGAGGTGGCGGCGCATCACCGGCTCGTCGGGCAGCTCGGTCTCCGACAGCCAGCGGGCCTCGTCGTCGTCGGCCACGACCGTGCGGCGTCCGGCGTCGAAGATCCAGCGAGCCTCACGGTCCTCGTGCGGCCCGTCGCCGACGCGGAAGCGCGCGAGCACCACCCACGGGCCCGACGCCTCGCGGGCGGAGTCCCAGGCCAGGGATGCGAGGTCGACGCCCCGCGCGGCCAGCCGGTCGGTGACGAGGTCGCCCAGCGTCGGGGCGCCCGCGTCGCGGCCGACGCGCGTGCCGCGCGCCTGCTCGGCGACGTACTCGCGCTCCGCGAGGACGGGGCCCTCGTAGCGGCGCACGTTCTCGACGGGCAGGCCGGAGGAGTCCGCGACCTCCTGTGTCGTCGCGCCGGCGCGGATGCGCGCCTGGATCTCCCGAGGGCTCAGCGTCGCCGCGCTCTCGGCGCGCAGCTGCTCGAGCTGCGGCCGGTCCCGGCGCACGGCCGCGCGGAGCGGCTCGTCGATGCGCAGACGGAACCGCTCGCCCCCGGGGCCGACGAGGACGAGATGCTCGCCGTCCTCGTGCAGACCCTCCAGCTCGAGCTCACCCATGTCGACCTCCCGGTACCTCGGGGAGAGCCTGCCACCTCCGGGCCCGGGTTGTGCGGATCCGGGGCGGTGAGCCGCGGCACGTCCCGGTCCGGCGTCGCCCCGGACGCCTCGCGGCGGGCAGGATGGGCGGGGTGGACACTCCCCGCGCCCTGCCCCTGACCACGTCCGACGTCGCCGAGCTGGTCGAGGTGGCCGAACGGCTGGCCCGCGAGGCGGGCCGTCTCGTGCACGAGGGACGACGCGCCGGTGTCGACGTCGCTGCCACGAAGTCCAGCCCCGAGGATGTCGTCACCGCGATGGACCTCGCGTCCGAGGCGCTGCTGCGCCGGCGGCTCGCCGAGCTGCGCCCCGGGGACGGGATCCTCGGCGAGGAGCAGGGGTTCGTCCCCGGCACGACGGGCGTGACGTGGGTCGTCGACCCCATCGACGGGACGGTCAACTACCTGTACGGCATGCCCGCGTACGCCGTGTCGGTCGCGGCGGTCGTCGGGCCCGCGGGCGACGACGGCCGCGCCCCGGACCCGGCGACGTGGACGGTCGTCGCGGGGTGCGTGCACGCGCCCGAGGACGGCCGGACGTTCCGCGCGGGCCTCGGGCTCGGGGCGACGCTCGACGGTCGCGCGCTGCACGTCCAGGAGCCGCGTCCGATGGCCGGTTGCCTGCTCGCCACGGGGTTCGGATACCTGGCCTCGCGGCGGCGTGCGCAGGCGCGCGTCCTCGCCGATCTGTTGCCCCGAGTACGTGATATCCGTCGCATCGGCTCGGCCGCCCTCGACATCTGCAATCTGGCCGCCGGGCACCTCGACCTGTACTACGAGCGCGGGCTCGCGCCGTGGGACCTCGCCGCGGCCCAGCTCGTCGCGCTCGAGGCCGGGGCCCAGGTCAGCGGCCTGCGTGGTCGACCCGCGGGGCCGGACATGACGGTCGTCGGCTGGCCCGCCCGCGCGACCGAGCTCCGAGGGCTGCTGGAGGCCCTCGACGCCGACAGCGACGGGTGAAAACGCTCCCAGAAATCGGTTCGTCGAATGTGGTCACGTGTCCGTGTTCGCACTCGGGTCAGATGTGGTGCACAATCCTCCGCGCGTGGGAACAAATCCCAGGACCTGTGCATTGATCCCGCGTACGAGAATCCATCTGACGACGGAGTGTGACGCCACTCATGGCTACCGACTACGACGCCCCGCGCAAGACCGAGGAGGACCTGAGCGAGGACTCGCTCCAGGAGCTCCAGGCCCGGCGCTCCGACAAGAACTCGGGCGTGGTGGACGAGGACGAGACCGAGGCTGCCGAAGGCTTCGAGCTCCCGGGCGCGGACCTGTCGGGTGAGGAGCTCTCCGTCCGGGTCCTTCCCCGGCAGGCGGACGAGTTCACCTGCTCCCGCTGCTTCCTGGTGCACCACCGCAGCCAGCTCGCCTACGAGCGTGACGGGGCACCTGTGTGCTCCGAGTGCGCCGCCTGAGCCGGTCTGCACCTGACCACGTCGGCCGGCCGTCCCGCACCGCGGGCGGTCGGCCGTCGCGCGTCCGGGCACGGTCCGCACGTCGGGCCGAGCCCTCGCCCGGGGCCGAGCCCTCGGCTAGGGGCGGGTCCGGTCAGCGAGACCGGGCCGCCGCGGCGAGCGCGCGCGCCAGGTCGTCCGGCCGACGCGTCGAGACGAGCCAGTAGGGCGTCGGGTCCTGCGGGTCGTCGAGCTCGACCCGCACGGCCGTCCGGATCCACCCGCGCAGGCAGACGTGCGCCCGGGCGTCGAGACGCGGCCCGAGCTCCTCGCGCAGCGTGGGGGCGTCGAGCACCGTGACGTCGCCCAGCAGGGTCACCGGGATCCGCGCGCTGCCCGCCCGCAGCTCGCCGCCGGCCACCGCGACGGTCGGCGTGAGCAGCACTGCCGCGGTCACGCCCGCCACGACCGCGACACCCGCGACCACGGCAGCGAGCGTGGCGTCGACGGGCACGAGCACCACGCCGAGCAGCAGCGTGAACGCGACGAGCAGCACCCACCCCCACGGGCCCGGCCACAGCCGCTCCGACCAGGCGGCGGCGGGGACGCCGACGGGCGCGGCGGCAGGTCGGGGGGAGTCGTCGGGCATGCCCCCAGCATCCCATCCGGGGGAGGTAGGGTCGGGCCCCGTGACCGCCGAACCGCCCGTCGAGGTGCTCCTGCTCCGGCTCGACCCCGACCTGCCCGCGCCGGCCTACGCGCACCCCGGTGACGCCGGTGCCGACCTCGTGGCCCGCGTCGACGTGGTCCTCCCGCCGCAGGGCCGCGCGACGGTGCCGACCGGCGTCGCGATCGCGCTGCCCGACGGCTACGCGGCGTTCGTGCACCCGCGCTCGGGCCTCGCCGCGCGGCACGGGCTGACGATCGTCAACGCGCCGGGCACCGTGGACGCGGGCTACCGCGGGGAGATCGCGGTGACGCTGCTCAACACCGACGCCGAGCACCCGATCGAGCTGCACCGGGGCGACCGCATCGCCCAGCTGGTCGTGCAGCGCGTCGACCGGGCGCGGTTCGTCGAGGTCGAGCAGCTGCCCGGGTCGCACCGCGGCGAGGGCGGCTTCGGGTCGAGCGGTGGCTGGAAGGCCGCACGCACCGGCTAGGTCGTGGTCCGGCTCGGGACTACTGTCGACAGGTACGGCGCGCGCGTGCGCGCCGAGGAGGAGTGTGTCGTGGCTCTGTTCCGACGCGGCGGCAAGGACACCGCCGCCGACGACGTCGTCGAGGCCGAGGTCGTCCCGCAGGACGGCACCGCGGGCCCGCAGGAGACGGACGTCCCCGCCCGCACGACCGGCCCGTGGGACGCGTCCGAGGTCACCGACGACCTCCCGCGCGTCGACCTCGGGGCGATCCGCCTGCCCGGCCTGCCGGGCATGGAGCTGCGGATGGAGATCGACAAGGCGACCGACGTCGTGTCGGCCGCCTCGGTGCTGCTCGACGGCTCGTCGCTGCAGGTGCAGGCGTTCGCCGCGCCGCGCAGCGAGGGCATCTGGGACGAGATCCGCGCGGAGATCGCCGAGTCCGTGACGTCGCAGGGCGGCGCGGTCGACGACATCCCCGGGCCGTTCGGTCGCGAGCTGCTCGCCCGCCTCCCTGTCAAGACGCCCGAGGGGCGCACGGGTCACCGCCCGGCACGGTTCATCGGCGCCGACGGCCCGCGCTGGTTCCTGCGGGGCGTCATCACCGGCAAGGGTGCCGTCGAGCCCGGTGCCGCGGAGGCGCTCGAGCAGCTGTTCGCCCGCATCGTCGTCGTGCGCGGCACCGACGCCCGTCCGCCGCGCGACCTGCTCGCGCTGCGGCTGCCCGGCCCGGCGCAGGCGCCCGCCGCCGCGGAGCCCGAGAAGCCGTCGTTCGACCCCCTGACGCGCGGCCCGGAGATCACGGAGACCCGATGAGCCTCAAGGAGCGCCTCCGCAAGGTCGTCGCCTCGCAGGCGGAGATCGAGGCCGACGAGGAGCGTGCGGACGCGCTGCGGTCCGTGGGCTGCACGGCCGTCGAGAGCCTGCCGCACCGGACCCGCGCGAGCGTGTCGGGCGTCATCCGGTCCGTCGTCCTGCGGCCGCGCGAGGGCGTCCCGGCCCTCGAGGCGGAGCTGTACGACGGCAGCGGTGCGCTCGACCTGGTGTGGCTGGGTCGCCGCGAGATCGCCGGCATCGCGCCCGGACGACGCGTGCGCATCGAGGGCCTCGTCTGCCTCGTCGACGGCCGGCGGACCGTCTTCAACCCCAGGTACGAGCTGCGGCCCCGGCCGGGGGAGTGACGTGCCCGAGGAGCAGCGGCGCACGCCGCACCCCGAGCCCGTCGAGCGCACCCTCGACACGGTCGACGACGTCGTCCCCCCGGAGGAGGGCGGCGCGCGCGGCATGAAGGCGATCACCGCGCAGGAGTTCTCCGCGCTCGACGCGCTGGGCGGTGTGCGCGGGATCGTCGAGTCGGTCGCGCCCGGGCTGCTGTTCGTCGTCGTGTACCTCGCGGCGGGGCAGCGGCTCGTGCCCGCCCTGGTCGCGGCGCTCGGGGCGGCGGCCGTCGCCGTCGTCGTCCGGCTGGTGCAGCGCACCCCGGTGACCCAGGCGTTCGGCGGGATCCTCGGCGTCGGGATCGGCGCGTTCATCGCGCTGCGCACCGGTCAGGCCGAGGACTACTTCGCGTACGGGCTGTGGGTCAACGTCGCGTACCTCGCCGGCACGCTCGTGTCGATCCTCGTCGGGTGGCCGTTCGTCGGTCTGCTCGTCGGTCTGTTCGCCAAGGACGGCCCGGTGACGGGCGGCAGCTGGTCGGCCGCGGTCGCGTGGCGCGACGACTCCGTCCTGCGCCGGCGCTACGCGCTCGCGACCTGGCCCTGGGTCGCCGTGTTCGGCCTGCGGCTCGCCGTGCAGGTGCCGCTCTACCTGTCGGCCGAGGTCGCCTGGCTCGGGACCGCGAAGCTCGTCATGGGCGTGCCGCTGTTCGCCCTCGCGCTGTGGGTCAGCTGGCTGCTGGTCCGTGGGTCAGGAGCACCTCGAGAGCCTTCTCGTCCGCGTCACGACCCGTGACGAACAGAAGCTCGTCGAGACCCTCGAGGGTGTCGTCCGGGCTCGGGGCGATCGGGCGGGCGTCGCGCACGATGCACGCGAGCACGGTGTCGGCGGGCCAGTCGATCTGACCCACGCGGAGCCCTGCGAGCGGCGAGTCGCCCGGCAGCGTGATCTCGAGGATGTCCGCGCGGGACTGGTGGAACGTGAAGATCCGCACCAGGTCGCCGACGGTCACGGCCTCCTCGACCATCGCCGTCATGATGCGCGGCGTCGACACGGCGACGTCCACGCCCCACGCCTCGTCGAACATCCACTCGTTCTTCGGGTTGTTGACGCGCGCGACCGTGCGGGGCACCCCGAACTCCGTCTTCGCGAGCAGCGCGATGACGAGGTTGGCCTTGTCGTCGCCCGTGGCCGCGACGACGACGTCGCACTCGTCGGCCCGGACCTCCCGCAGGGTGGGCAGCTCGCACGCGTCGGCGAGCAGCCAGTCCGCGTCGGCGACCTGCGCGACCCGCATCGCGGACGGCTGGCGGTCGATGAGCGTGACGTCGTGGTCGTGGCCGAGGAGCTCGCGCGCGATCGAGCGGCCGACCGAGCCCGCGCCGGCGATGACGACCCTCACTCGGTCACCACCGGGGCGTTCGTGAGGGTCCTCTCGACGTGGGCCGCGTCGTCGGCCCGGAGCAGCACGTGCACGATGTCGTTCTCCTGCAGGACGGTGTCGGTGGTCGGCAGGACGCCCTCGCCGTAGCGGGTGAGGTACGCGACACGCATGCCGACGGTCTCCTCGATCGAGCGCAGCGTGCGCCCGATCCAGCCGGGGTGCACGTCGACCTGCGCGAGCTGGATCTGCCCGGAGGCGTCCCGGTACTCGTCGGTCGCGCCCATCGGCAGCAGCCGGCGCAGCACCTGGTGCGCGGTCCACCGCACGGTCGCGACGGTCGGGATGCCCAGACGCTGGTAGATCTCGGCGCGGTGCGGGTCGTAGATCCGGGCGACGACGTTCTCGATGCCGAACGTCTCCCGCACGACGCGCGCGGCGAGGATGTTCGAGTTGTCGCCGTCGGACACCGCGGCGAACCCGAACGCGTCCTCGATGCCCGCCTGCGTGAGGGTGTCCCGGTCGAAGCCCATGCCGGTGACCTTGTTGCCCCCGAAGTCGGCGTCGAGGCGACGGAACGCGTCGGCGTTCTGGTCGATGACCGCCACGGAGTGGCCGTTGCTCTCGAGCGACTGCGCGAGCGACGCGCCGACACGGCCGCAGCCCATGATCACGAAGTGCACAGGGCGTCACGCTATACCCGCGAGCAGGCCTCCGGCGGCGCGGGACGCGCGGGACCTCCGGGTGGTGCCGCGCGGGTCGGCCAGGCCTACCATCAGTCCTCGTGTCGGATCTCGCGGATGCCGCCAAACGACTGGTCCTCGGACGTCCCGTCCGGAGCGACCGTCTCGGCCACACGCTCCTGCCGAAGCGGATCGCCCTGCCGGTGTTCGCGTCGGACGCGCTGTCGTCGGTGGCGTACGCGCCCGACGAGATCCTGCTGACGCTGTCGCTCGCCGGCCTCTCGGCGCTCGTCATCTCGCCGTGGGTCGGCCTCGCGGTCGTCGTCGTCATGGTCACGGTCGTCGCGTCCTACCGGCAGAACGTGCACGCCTACCCGTCGGGCGGCGGCGACTACGAGGTCGCCAACGTCAACCTGGGCCCGAACGCGGGCGTCACGGTGGCGAGCGCGCTGCTCGTCGACTACGTGCTCACCGTCGCGGTGTCGATCTCCTCGGGCGCGCAGTACGCGGCCACGGCGTTCCCGCCGCTGCGCGGGCACGAGGCGGCGTTCGCGGTCGGTCTCGTCGTGCTGCTGACGATCGCGAACCTGCGCGGGGTCAAGGAGTCCGGCAGCGCGTTCGCGGTGCCCGTGTACCTGTTCATGTTCGCGATCGGCTCGCTCGCGCTGGTGGGGGCGATCCGGTACTTCACGGGGTCGCTGCCGATGTCCGAGAGCGCGGGCCTCGACATCGCGCCCGAGGCGGGCTTCGACCAGGGCCTCGCGGGCCTCGCGGGGTTCTTCCTCATCCTGCGCGCGTTCGCGTCCGGGTGCGCCGCGCTCACCGGCGTCGAGGCGATCAGCAACGGCGTGCCCGCGTTCCGCAAGCCCAAGTCGCGCAACGCGGCGACGACGCTCGCGCTCCTCGGCGGCCTGTCGATCGTGATGATCATGTCGATCCTGCTGCTCGCGCAGGCGACGCAGGTGCACTTCGCCGAGGACCCCGCCGTCCAGCTCCTCGAGGACGGCGTGCCCGTCGGCGACTCCTACGTGCAGCACCCGGTCATCTCGCAGCTCGCCGACTCGGTGTTCCAGGGCATCCCGGTGATGTTCGTCCTCGTCTCGATCGTCACCGGCCTCATCCTCGTGCTCGCCGCGAACACCGCGTTCAACGGCTTCCCGGTGCTCGGCTCGATCCTCGCCAAGGACGGCTACCTTCCGCGGCAGCTGCACACGCGCGGCGACCGGCTCGCGTTCTCCAACGGCATCGTCACCCTCGCCGCCGCCGCCATCGCGCTCATCTGGGCGTTCGATGCCGAGGTCACTCGACTCATCCAGCTCTACATCGTCGGCGTCTTCGTGTCGTTCACGGTCAGCCAGACGGGCATGGTGCGGCACTGGACGCGGGCCCTGCGCACCGAGCCGAACCCGTCGCGGCGCGCGCAGATGAAGCGCTCACGGGTCATCAACACCGTCGGCCTGGCCATGACGGGGACGGTCCTCGTGATCGTCCTGGCCACGAAGTTCACGCACGGCGCCTGGATCGCGATCCTCGCGATGATGCTGGTCTTCGCGCTCATGAAGTCGATCCACCGGCACTACGCCGCCGTGCGGGCCGAGCTGGCGCTCGGCGACGACGCGGAGGCGTCGCGGGCACTGCCGAGCCGCGTGCACGCCCTCGTGCTCGTCTCGCACCTGCACCGCCCGACGATGCGGGCGCTCGCGTACGCCCGCGCGTCGCGGCCGCAGGTGCTCGAGGCCGTCACGGTCGGCGTCGACCCCGAGGACGGCGACACGCTGCGTGCGCAGTGGGAGGCGATGAACCTGCCGGTGCCGCTGCGCGTCCTCGACTCGCCGTTCCGCGAGATCACCCGCCCGGTGCTCACCTACGTGCGCTCGATCCGGCGCGAGAGCCCGCGCGACCTCGTCGTCGTCTACATCCCCGAGTACGTCGTCGGGCACTGGTGGGAGCACCTGCTGCACAACCAGAGCGCGCTGCGGCTCAAGGGGCGGCTGCTGTTCACGCCCGGGGTCGTCGTGGCGTCCGTGCCGTGGCAGCTCGCCTCCTCCGAGGGGCAGACGGGCCTCGAGGACCCCGTCCGGGGTACCGTTCCGCGTGGTTACTGAGCCCTCCCCGTCACCGTCCGCTGCCTCGTCCGACGTCGTCGAGCTCGAGATCGGCCCGGTGGCCCACGGCGGCCACTGCGTCGCCCGGCACGACGGGCGGGTCGTCTTCGTGCGCCACACGCTGCCCGGCGAGCGGGTCCGTGCGCGCCTGACGGACGCGGGGGAGTCGGCGAAGTTCTGGCGCGCGGACGCCGTCGAGGTGCTCGAGGCCTCGCCCGACCGTGTGCCGTCGGCGTGGCCCGCCGCGGGACCGGACGGCGTCGGCGGCGGCGAGCTCGCGCACGTCGCACTTCCCGCGCAGCGCGCGTGGAAGTCGGCCGTGCTGCAGGAGCAGCTCCGACGTCTCGCGCGCGACGAGCGCGACGTGCCCGTGCACGCGGCCCCCGGCGACGACGAGCGCGGCGGACTGCACTGGCGGACGCGCATCGACCTGGTCGCCGACGGCAGCGGGCGTGCGGGCATGCGCGGTCACCGGTCGCACGACGTGCGCGCGCTGGCCTCGATGCCGCTCGCGACCGAGACGATCGAGGGGCTCGGGCTGTTCGACCGGCGCTGGCCCGCCGGTGCACACATCGAGGCCGTCGCGCCCGCGGGCGGCGACACCCCGGTCGTGCTGCTCGACGGCGCGCCCTACGAGCTGGGCCGCGGCCGTCCCGACCCGCGTCCGAACGCGCGCTCGTCGGTGCGTGAGGAGGTGCGGCACGGCGACGCGACGTACACCTACCGCGTCGCCGCCGCCGGGTTCTGGCAGGTGCACCGCTCCGCGCCCGAGGTGCTGGTCGGGGCCGTCCTGGAGGGTCTCGGGGACGTCACAGGCGCGGTCGTGCTCGACCTGTACTCCGGCGCGGGGCTGTTCACCGTGCCGCTCGCGGACGCGGTCGGCGACGGCGAGGTCGTGTCCGTCGAGGGCGACGAGCGCGCCGTGCGGGACGCCCGCCGCAACGTGCACGACCGGCCCAACGTCGAGCTGCACCAGGGTGACGTCGCCCGGATCCTGCAGGGCCGGCAGGACGCCGACTCCGACGTCGTGCACGCGGACGCCGTGGTCCTCGACCCGCCGCGGACGGGGGCGGGCAAGAAGGTCGTCGCGGCGATCACGGACCTGCGGCCGCAGCGTGTCGTGTACGTCGCGTGCGACCCGGCGGCGCTCGCGCGGGACGTGCAGCTGTTCGCCGAGGCGGGCTACGGGCTGCTCGACGTGCAGGGCCACGACCTGTTCCCGCACACGCACCACGTCGAGGCGGTCGCGGTCCTCGCCCGCTGACGGCCACGCGGGCGACGTCGGCCGCACCGCGCGACGGGGCGGCTGACCAGCGTTAGCGTGGAGCCGGAGCCGGACCGAGGCGGCCCGGCGGAGGGGAGCAGCGGTGAGCGAGAAGGACGCGGCGCACCGGCTGGCGGAGGCGAGCCGGCTGGCGACGCAGGAGCTGCACAAGCAGGGCACGCCCGACTACGACCCGCGCGCGCACGAGCGGGCGGTCGAGGCGGAGCGCAAGGCCCTCGACGCGCTCGAGGCGGAGAAGAAGGCGTCCGGGTCGTCCTGACCGGCAGCCCGATTGGGCGCGCGAGCGCAGACCACCGGCCCCCGTGGCTCGCCCGTCGAGCCCGGGGGCCGGCGCGCGAGCGGGACACGCCGGGTGGGACGAGGGTGCGGGGACCCCTCCCGAGCATGTATCTTGACGTCGAGATAGTTTGCGACCGCAGCCGCCGTAGGCTGGGAGGTCGCACCAGTCCTGCCGTCCGGGTGACCCCCATCCCCGGGCAGACTCGCCAGCGAAGGAGCCCCACGTGAGCAGCGTCGACAGCTTCGGTTCGAAGGGAACCCTCGAGGTCGGTGACGCCTCGTACGAGGTGTACCGGCTCTCGGCGGTGCCGGGGCTGGAGCGCCTGCCGTTCAGCCTCAAGATCCTCGCCGAGAACCTGCTGCGCACCGAGGACGGCGCGAACATCACCGCCGACCACGTGCGCGCGCTCGCCGGGTGGGACCCCGACGCGCAGCCCGACACCGAGATCCAGTTCACGCCCGCCCGCGTGATCATGCAGGACTTCACCGGCGTGCCGTGCGTCGTCGACCTCGCCACGATGCGCGAGGCCGTCGTCGAGCTCGGCGGCGACGCGACCCGGATCAACCCGCTCGCGCCCGCCGAGATGGTCATCGACCACTCCGTGCAGATCGACGTCGCCGGCCGCGCCGACGCGTTCGAGCGCAACGTCGAGCTCGAGTACCAGCGCAACCGCGAGCGCTACCAGTTCCTGCGCTGGGGTCAGACCGCGTTCGACGACTTCAAGGTCGTCCCGCCGGGCACCGGCATCGTGCACCAGGTCAACATCGAGTACCTGGCCCGCGGCGTCATGGTCCGCGACGGGCGCGCGTACCCCGACACGTGCGTCGGCACCGACTCGCACACCACGATGGTCAACGGCCTGGGCGTGCTCGGCTGGGGCGTCGGCGGCATCGAGGCCGAGGCGGCCATGCTCGGCCAGCCCGTGTCGATGCTCATCCCGCGTGTCGTCGGCTTCAAGCTCACCGGCCAGATCCCCGCGGGCGTCACCGCGACCGACGTCGTCCTGACGATCACGCAGAAACTGCGCCAGCACGGCGTCGTCGGCAAGTTCGTCGAGTTCTACGGCGAGGGCGTCGCGGCCGTGCCGCTGGCCAACCGGGCCACGATCGGCAACATGAGCCCCGAGTTCGGCTCGACGGTCGCGATCTTCCCGATCGACGGCGTGACGATCGACTACCTGCGCCTGACCGGTCGCTCGGACGCGCAGCTCGCGCTCGTCGAGGCGTACGCCAAGGAGCAGGGCCTGTGGCACGCGCCGACGGCCGAGGGCTACGTCGAGCCGGTGTTCTCCGAGTACCTCGAGCTCGACCTGTCGACGGTCGTCCCCTCGATCGCCGGCCCGAAGCGCCCGCAGGACCGCATCGAGCTGTCGAAGGCCAAGGAGCAGTTCCAGCGCGACCTGCCCGCCTACGCGCCGACGATCAACCAGGTCGACGAGGCGGAGGAGGAGTCCTTCCCCGCCTCGGACTCGCCCGCGATCACGTCCTCCGCGGTCCGGACGTACACGGTGAACGACTCCGAGGGCCGCCAGTTCGAGCTGTTCCACGGGGCCGTCGCGATCGCGTCGATCACGTCCTGCACCAACACGTCGAACCCGTCGGTCATGATCGCGGCGGCGCTGCTCGCCAAGAACGCCGTCGAGAAGGGCCTCACCGCCAAGCCGTGGGTCAAGACGTCGATGGCGCCCGGCTCGCAGGTCGTCACGAACTACTACGAGAAGGCCGGCCTCTGGCCGTACCTGGAGAAGCTCGGCTTCCACCTGGTCGGCTACGGCTGCGCCACGTGCATCGGCAACTCCGGCCCGCTCGACGAGAAGGTCTCGGAGGTCGTGCAGGAGCACGACCTGGCCGTCGCCGCCGTGCTGTCGGGCAACCGCAACTTCGAGGGGCGCATCAACCCCGACGTGAAGATGAACTACCTCGCGTCGCCGCCGCTCGTCATCGCGTACGCGCTCGCCGGGACGATGGACTTCGACTTCGACGCGGACCCGCTGGGTCGCGACGAGGCGGGTCACCCGATCTTCCTCAAGGACATCTGGCCCGCCCCCGAGACGGTGCAGGCGACGATCGACGCGTCGATCGACCGGCAGATGTTCACCGACGACTACGCCGACGTGTTCTCGGGCGACGAGCGCTGGCGCGCGCTGCCCACGCCCGAGGGCAACACCTTCGAGTGGGACGCCGAGTCGACCTACGTCCGCAAGCCCCCGTACTTCGAGGGCATGGGCGCGACGCCGGAGCCCGTCACCGACATCACCGGCGCGCGCGTGCTCGCGAAGCTCGGCGACTCCGTCACGACCGACCACATCAGCCCGGCCGGCTCCATCAAGGCCGACAGCCCCGCGGGCGTCTACCTCTCGGAGCACGGCGTCGAGCGTCGGGACTTCAACTCCTACGGCTCGCGCCGCGGCAACCACGAGGTCATGATCCGCGGCACGTTCGCGAACATCCGCCTGCGCAACCAGCTCGTCCCCGGCACCGAGGGCGGGTTCACCAAGAACCTGCTCACCGGCGAGGACACGACGATCTACGACGCGTCGGTCGCGTACCAGGCCGCGGGCGTCCCGCTCGTCGTGCTCGGCGGCAAGGAGTACGGCTCCGGCTCGTCGCGCGACTGGGCCGCCAAGGGCACGCGCCTGCTCGGCGTGAAGGCCGTCATCACCGAGTCGTTCGAGCGGATCCACCGCTCCAACCTCATCGGGATGGGCGTCCTGCCCCTGCAGTTCCCCGAGGGCGAGAACGCCGACTCGCTCGGCCTCGACGGCACCGAGACGTTCGACATCGCGGGCGTCACCGAGCTCAACGAGGGCCGCACGCCGCGCACCGTCAAGGTGACCGCCACGAAGGGCGACGGCTCGGTCGTCGAGTTCGACGCGGTCGTCCGCATCGACACCCCCGGCGAGGCGGACTACTACCGCAACGGCGGCATCCTGCAGTACGTCCTGCGGCAGGTCGCGGGCGCCTGACGCCCGCCGTCCACGACGCGAGCCCGGACCCCACGCGGGTCCGGGCTCGCGGTGCTGACGGTGCTCACGGTGCTCACGGTGCTCACGGTGCTCACGGCCAGTGCTACACCTGGCCGAAGCCCGGGGCCGACACCGTCTCCCAGGAGCGGCGCAGGATCGTCTCGAGCACCGCGAGGTCCACGTCGTCGAGGTTCTTGAGGTAGAGGCAGCTCACGCTGGTCGTGTGCGGTCCGAGGTCGGCGAGCAGGTCGGCGTACGCGGCGAAGCCGTCGGGCAGGTAGACGGTGGTCGCCGCCTTGCGGGGCGAGAACCCGGCGGCGCCCGCCTCGCCCTCGCGGCCCGAGGCGTAGCGGTACGTGTACCGCCCGTAGCCGACGATCGCGGGTCCCCACAATTGGGGGTCCTCGCCCGTGACGCGGCCGTACAGGTCGAGCAGGCGGTGGGCGTCGCGGCGGCGGACGGGGTGGTCGACGGCGTCGACGAACGCGACGACGTCCGCGTCGGTGGGGACGGTCTGGGGCTGGTCGGCCATCGGCCCAGTATCGCCCCGGGCGGGGCTGGGGTCACGGCGCGCGACCGGACCGGGCACCACGCCGGCCCGGGGTCGTCAGGCGCCGTCGAGTGCCTCGGCGAGCGCCCGACGGCCGGCCGCGGCCAGGTGCGGGTGGTCGACGGGGTGCATCTGGAGGACGACCGCGAGGTGCAGCGCCCACGCCCGCGCGCGTCGCCACAGCGCGTCGTCCCACCCGCACGCGTGGTCCAGCCGGTCGCGCAGTGCGGCCCGCCCGTCGGCGTCGAACGTGAGCCAGGCGGTCGACAGGTCGGACGCCGGGTCGCCGGACGTGAGGTCGCCGAAGTCGATCACCGCGTGCAGGCGGTCGTCGCGGACCAGCAGGTTCGCGGGGTGGGGGTCGCCGTGCAGCCACAGCGACGGTCCGTCCCAGGCCGGCGCGGTCACCAGGTCGGTGCGCAGCGCCAGGACGCGGTCGGCGTCGGGCAGGGCGAGCCGGTCGAGGCGCTCGCGCAGCGCGGTGTCGTCGGGCAGCGGGACGCCGCGGAACGGGTTGTCGGGCGCGTCGGGCGGTGCGGGGCGGTGCAGCGCGACCAGGACGTCGGCGAGGTCGTCGACCCAGGCGCGGCGGCGCTCGACGGGCACGCTCCAGGCCGGCTCGGCGTGGAACCAGGGCACGACGCTCCACGCCCACGGGTAGTCGTCGGACGGGACGCCGACGCGCACGGGGACCGGCGTGGCGACCGGCAGCAGCGGGGCGAGGACGGGCAACCAGCGCTGCTCGTGCTCGACGAGGGGCGCCGAGACCGCCCGCACGGGCAGCCGCAGCGCCAGGTCGTCGCCGAGCCGCCACATCGCGTTGTCCCAGCCCGTACCGGCGGGGGACAGGGGCAGGTCAGCGAGGTCGGGGTGCTGCGCCCGCAGCAGCGTGCGGGCGAGCGCCTCGTCGACCTCGATCTCGTGCAGCGGGTGGACCACGGGTGTCCTCTCGACGTCAGTGCGGCGGCTCGACCGTGCGCCGGACGTCCCACGGCACGGTCCAGCCGAGGGCGTCGAACGCGCGGCCCAGCACGATACCGGTGAACCCCCAGACCACGAGGTCGCCGACGACGAACGCGGGGGTGCGCACGCGTGTCCCGCCGCGCTGGTGCACGACGCTCGCCCGGTTCGCCGGGTCGAGCAGGTCGGCGACGGGGACGCGGAACACGTCGACGGTCTCGCGGTGGTCGACGGCGGCGACGTCGGACGGGCGCGTCCACCAGGCGGGGACGGGCGTGACGAGGTGGTTGCTCACCGGGACGGCGAGCGGCGGGAGCGTGCCGAGCACCTCGACCCCGGTCGGGTCGAGGCCGGTCTCCTCGACGGCCTCGCGCAGGGCGGCGGCGGCCGGGTCGGCGTCCGTCGGCTCGGTCCGGCCGCCCGGGAACGACACCTGGCCCGCGTGGTGGCCGAGGGTCGCGGCGCGCCGCTGGAGCAGCACGTCGAGGTCCGCGGCGACCGCAGGTCGGCCCGTGCGCGCGGTGACGGCGTCGAGCTCCCCGAACAGGACGAGGACCGCGGCTGGCCGGGCGGCCTCGACCGACGCGAGGACCCGCGAGGGGTCGACGCGCCAGTCGAGCCCGCGCGCGCACAGGTCCCGGAGCTCGGCGCGGGCGCCCGCCGGTGTCACCGCGGCCGGGCCGGACGCCGCGGGCGACGTCATCCGCGCGCCCGCACGAGCTCCCCGAACGCGGCGAACGCCTTCTCGGCGGCAGGCACGAGCGTCGGCAGGTGGGTCGCGCCGTCCGCCCGGATGGCCTCGACCTCGTCGGGGTCGAGCGCGGACGTCATGTCCGGCGTCGCGAGCCACAGGTCGAGCATCGACCGGGTCACCTCGGGGTGGAACTGCAGCCCCAGGGCGCTGCCGGCCCGGAACGCCTGGACGGGCGTCGTGGGCGTCGACGCGAGCAGCGTCGCCCCGGACGGCAGGTCGACCGCGTCGGAGTGCCAGTGCAGGACCGTCGGGCGGATGCCCAGCGCGCCGAGCACGGGGTCGTCGGCGACGACGTCGACGGGTGCGAAGCCGACCTCGGAGCCGTGCCGCAGGTGCAGGCGCGCCCCGAGGGCGAGCGCGAGGATCTGCATGCCCAGGCACACGCCGAGCACGGGCACGTCGGCGTCGACCGCGGCCGCCAGCAGCCGCCGCTCGGCGACCAGCCCGGGGTGCCGGACGTCGTCGGCGTCCATCGGACCACCCATGACGACGACCCCGGACACCTCGCCGAGCGCGGGCAGCCGCGGGTCGGGGTCGTCGAGGACGGTCCTGACCCGCACGGGCCCGTCGACGCCCGCGGCGATCAGCCCGGGCCCCTCGTGGGGCACGTGCGTGAGCACCAGGACGGGACGCACCTGCGTCACCACCCGTCGGGCAGCGGGCGCCCCTCCTCGTAGCCGGCCGCGGACTGGATGCCGACGACCGCGCGGTCGAACAGCTCCTCGAGGCTCGTGGCCCCCACGTACGTCGCTGCCGAGCGGACGCCGGCGGTGACGTGGTCGAGGAGGTCCTCGACACCCGGGCGACGCGCGTCGAGGTACATCCGGGAGGAGGAGATGCCCTCCTCGTAGAGCGCCTTGCGGGCCCGGTCGAAGGCCGAGCCGCCGCGCGTGCGGGCGGCGACGGCGCGTGCCGAGGCCATGCCGAAGCTCTCCTTGTAGAGGCGCCCCTCGCCGTCGGCGTGCAGGTCGCCGGGCGACTCGTGCGTGCCGGCGAACCAGGAGCCGATCATGACCTGCGACGCACCGGCGGCGAGCGCGAGCGCGACGTCGCGAGGGTGCCGCACGCCGCCGTCCGCCCACACGTGGCGGCCCAGCCGGCGGGCCTCGGCGGCGCACTCGAGCACCGCGGAGAACTGCGGACGCCCGACGGCCGTCATCATGCGCGTCGTGCACATGGCGCCGGGGCCGACACCGACCTTGACGATGTCCGCGCCGGCCTCGATGAGGTCGCGCGTGCCCTGGGCCGTCACGACGTTGCCCGCGACGACGGGGACCTGCGGGTCGAGCGACCGGACGGCGCCGAGCGCCTCGATCATCTTGCGCTGGTGGCCGTGCGCGGTGTCGACGACGAGCACGTCGACGCCCGCCTCGAGGAGCTCGGCCGTCTTGGCCTTGACGTCGCCGTTGATGCCGACGGCGGCCGCGACGCGCAGGCGCCCGTCGGCGTCGAGGGCGGGCTCGTAGATCGACGAGCGCAGCGCGCCGACGCGCGTGAGGACGCCGACGAGCGAGCCGTCGCGGACGACGGGGGAGAAGCGGCGGCGCGAGGCGTGCAGCTGCTCGAACGCGGCCTCGAGGCCGCGCGTGCCGCTCTGCTCGACGAGCGCGAGGTCGACGGTCGTCGGGTCGGGCGTCATGACGTCCTCGACCTGCGTGAACCGGTCGACGCCCTGGCAGTCGGCCTCGGTGACCACTCCGACCGGCCGGCCGTCGCGCACGACGACGGCGGCGCCGTGCGACCGCTTGCCGATGAGCGTCAGCGCGGTGTGCACGGTGTCGTGCGGCGAGACGACGACGGCGCTCTCGACGACCGTGTGGCGGGCCTTCACCGAGTCGACGACGTCCGCGACCACGTCGGTCGGGATGTCCTGGGGGATGACCGCGATGCCGCCGCGGCGGGCGACCGTCTCGGCCATCCGGCGGCCGGCGACGGCGGTCATGTTGGCGACGACCACGGGGATCGTGGTGCCGGTGCCGTCGACCGGTGCGAGGTCGACGTCGAAGCGGGAGGTGACCTCGGAGCGGGACGGGACGAGGAAGACGTCGCCGTACGTGAGGTCGGAGGCCGGTGTCTGTCCGGGCAGGAATCGCATGGGTGTACCCCTTTCCGATCGATGGTACCGGGTGCCCGGAGCGGGAACGGGGTGAGGGGCGCGGGCCTGCGACGACGCCGCCCGGGATCTTCACGGACCCTCCACCGGGCGGACCGGCCCGCGCAGCGCGCACCCGCGCCCGGGTTCTAGAGTGTGCAGGCGAGGCCCTCGCGTCCGCAGGGTGCGGCATCGTGGCCGCACCGGAAGGAGAGGCCGTCCATGGCTCTGCTCGACTCGATCACGTCGCCGGCCGACGTGCGCCGCCTGTCGCGCACGCAGGTCGCGCAGCTGACGGACGAGATCCGCGCGTTCCTCGTGGAGTCCGTCTCCCGCACGGGCGGTCACCTCGGCCCGAACCTGGGCGTGGTCGAGCTGACGGTCGCGCTGCACCGGACGTTCGACTCCCCGCGGGACACGATGGTGTTCGACACGGGCCACCAGTCGTACGTGCACAAGCTGCTGACGGGCCGCACGGACTTCTCGCAGCTGCGCCGCCGCGGCGGCCTGTCGGGCTACCCGAGCCGGTCGGAGTCGGAGCACGACGTCGTGGAGAACTCGCACGCGTCGACCGCGCTGTCCTGGGCGGACGGCATCGCGAAGGCGAACCAGCTGCAGGGTCGCGGGCACCGGCACGTCGTGGCCGTGATCGGGGACGGCGCGCTCACGGGTGGGATGGCCTGGGAGGCGCTCAACAACATCGCGGCCGGGCAGGACCGGCGGCTGGTGGTCGTCGTCAACGACAACGGACGGTCCTACGACCCGACGATCGGCGGTCTGGCTCGGCACCTCGACACGCTGCGCACGACGCAGGGCTACGAGAACGTCCTGTCGTGGGGCAAGCGGACGCTGCGGCGCAGCGGCCCGCCCGGGCGGTTCACGTACGACGCGCTGCACGGCCTGAAGAAGGGCATCAAGGACGTCGTCGCTCCGCAGGGGATGTTCGAGGACCTGGGCCTGAAGTACGTCGGGCCGGTCGACGGCCACGACGAGCAGGCCGTGGAGCACGCGCTGCGCCGCGCGAAGGCGTTCGGCGGCCCGGTGATCGTGCACGTCATCACCGAGAAGGGCCGCGGGTACACGCCTGCGGAGCAGGACGTCGCGGACCGGTTCCACGCGGTCGGGCAGATCCACCCCGAGACGGGGCTGCCGCTCGCGCCGTCGCGGTTCGGCTGGACGAGCGTGTTCGCCGACGAGATCGTGCGGATCGGCCGGCGGCGGCGGGACGTCGTCGCGATCACCGCCGCGATGCTGCAGCCCGTGGGGCTGGCGCCGTTCGCGGCCGAGTTCCCGGACCGGGTCTTCGACGTGGGGATCGCCGAGCAGCACGCCGCGACGTCGGCGGCAGGCATGGCCTTCGGCGGCCTGCACCCCGTGGTCGCGGTGTACGCGACGTTCCTCAACCGCGCGTTCGACCAGGTCCTCATGGACGTCGCGCTGCACAAGGCGGGCGTGACGTTCGTGCTCGACCGCGCCGGCCTGACGGGCGACGACGGCGCGAGCCACAACGGCATGTGGGACATGGCGATGCTCGGCATCGTGCCCGGGCTGCGCCTCGCGGCCCCGCGCGACGAGCCGACGATGCGGGACGCGCTGCGCACCGCGGTGGACGTCGACGACGCGCCCACGGTCGTCCGCTACCCGAAGGGTGCGCTGGGCGACCCGGTGCCGGCGGTCGAGGACGTCGACGGCGTCGACGTGCTCGCGCGGCACGACGCGACGCGCCCGGGAGCGCCGTCGGTGCTGGTCGTGGCCGTCGGCGCGATGGCCCGCACCGCGCTGGAGACCGCCGAGCTGCTGGCCGCGCACGGCCTGCGGGTCACGGTCGTCGACCCGCGCTGGGTGCTGCCCGTCCCGGCGGCGCTGACCAAGCTCGTCGGCGAGCACGACCACGCGGTGACGATCGAGGACGGGCTGGTGGACGGCGGCATCGGCGCGCTCGTCGCGCAGCGCAGCCACGAGGTCGGCGTGCGGACCCCGGTGCAGACGATCGGCATCCCGCGGCAGTTCCTCGAGCACGCCACGCGTGACCAGCTCGTGGGGGACCTGCGGCTGCGGCCGAACGACGTCGCTCGCGACGTCCTGTCGGCGCTCGGACGCGGCGCGGACGGTCCCGCCGAGGCGCAGTAGCGCACGTCACAGCGGGTCCCGAGGGGGCCGGGGCGAAGGTCCCAAGACATCCCATCACTTGCTCCGTAGGTTCGAGTTATCGACCCGCACGGAGGAGCGAAGATGTCCACCACCGCAGTCCCCGCCACCAGCCACGACGAGGCCACCACCCCGGCCGCGTGGACCGGCTTCGTCACCGGCCCGTGGGCCGACCACATCGACGTGCGGGACTTCATCCAGCGCAACTACACGCCCTACGAGGGCGACAGCAGCTTCCTCGCCGGCCCGACCGCGCGGACCACGCGCATCTGGGACAAGCTCTCGGCGATGTTCCCCGAGGAGCGTGAGAAGGGCGTCTACGACGTCGACGCGAAGACGCCGTCGACGATCACGTCGCACGCGCCCGGCTACATCACGCAGGACGACGAGATCATCGTCGGCCTCCAGACGGACGCCCCGCTCAAGCGCGCGATCATGCCCAACGGTGGCTACCGGATGGTCGAGAAGTCGCTCGAGACCTACGGCTACGCGCCCGACCCGGTCATCTCCGAGATCTTCAGCAAGTACCGCAAGACGCACAACGACGGCGTCTTCGACGTGTACCCGCCGGCGGTGCGCGCCGCGCGCAGCAGCCACATCATCACGGGCCTGCCCGACGCCTACGGCCGCGGCCGCATCATCGGCGACTACCGCCGCGTCGCCCTGTACGGGGTCGACGCGCTGATCGCCGCGAAGAAGCTCGAGCGTGCCGAGCTCGACATGGAGCGCTCGGTCGAGGACGTCATCCGCGACCGCGAGGAGAACGCGGAGCAGATCCGCGCGCTCGGCGAGCTCAAGACGATGGCCGCGTCCTACGGGTACGACATCTCCGGCCCGGCGACGACCGGCCGCGAGGCCGTGCAGTGGCTGTACTTCGGCTACCTCGCCGCGGTGAAGGAGCAGAACGGCGCCGCGATGTCGCTCGGCCGCACGTCGACGTTCCTCGACATCTACCTGGAGCGCGACCTGGTCGCCGGTGCCATCACCGAGGAGCAGGCGCAGGAGGTCATCGACGACTTCGTCGTCAAGCTGCGCATCGTGCGCTTCCTGCGGACCCCCGAGTACGACGCCCTGTTCTCCGGCGACCCGACGTGGGTCACCGAGTCCATCGGCGGCATGGGCGAGGACGGCCGGACGCTCGTCACCAAGACGTCGTTCCGCTACCTGCAGACGCTCTACAACCTGGGCCCGGCCCCCGAGCCCAACATGACGGTCTTCTGGAGCGACCAGCTCCCGGCCGGGTTCAAGGCCTACTGCGCGCAGGTGTCGATCGACACCTCGGCCGTGCAGTACGAGTCCGACGACCTCATCCGGGCCGACTGGGGCGACGACGCGGCCATCGCGTGCTGTGTGTCCCCGATGCGGGTCGGCAAGCAGATGCAGTTCTTCGGCGCCCGCGTGAACCTCGGCAAGGCGCTGCTCTACGCGATCAACGGCGGCCGTGACGAGGTCACCGGCAAGCAGGTCGCACCGGTCTCCGCGCCCGTCGAGGGCGAGGTGCTCGACTACGACGACGTCATGGCGAAGTTCGACAAGACGATGGACTGGCTGGCCCAGACCTACGTCGACGCGCTGAACTGCGTGCACTTCATGCACGACAAGTACGCGTACGAGCGCATCGAGATGGCGCTGCACGACCGCGAGATCCTGCGGACCCTGGCGTGCGGCATCGCGGGCCTGTCGGTCGTCGCCGACTCGCTGTCGGCCATCAAGTACGCCAAGGTCAAGGCGCTGCGCACCACGGACGGGCTCGTCACCGAGTACGCCATCGAGGGCGACTTCCCGACCTACGGCAACGACGACGACCGCGCCGACGACATCGCCGTGTGGATCGTCAACACGTTCATGGACAAGATCCGCCAGTACCCGACCTACCGGGGTGCCCTGCACACGCAGTCGGTCCTGACGATCACCTCGAACGTCGTCTACGGCAAGGCCACGGGCTCCACCCCCGACGGCCGTCGCGCCGGCGAGCCGTTCGCCCCGGGTGCCAACCCGATGAACGGTCGCGACTCGCACGGCATGCTCGCGTCGGCGCTGTCCGTCGCGAAGCTGCCCTACTCGCAGTCGCAGGACGGCATCTCGCTCACGTCGTCGGTCGTGCCCGCGGGCCTCGGTCGCACGCGTGAGGAGCAGGTGACGAACCTCGTGGGTCTGCTCGACGCGTACACGCTGTCGAACGGCTACCACATGAACGTCAACGTCCTGAACCGTGAGACGCTGCTCGACGCGATGGAGCACCCGGAGAACTACCCGCAGCTCACCATCCGCGTGTCCGGCTACGCCGTGAACTTCGTGCGGCTGACCCGTGAGCAGCAGCTCGACGTCCTGTCCCGGACGTTCCACGGCGCGGTCTGACCGCCGCACACGCACACACCGACGCAGTCCCGGCACCGAGGGAGCACGACGATGACGACCAAGGCCGACGAGCGGAGCACCGGAGCGCCCGTGGTGGCGCTCGGGACGCCGCTCGTCGGCGGGTCGCACGAGCGTGCCCACGGTGCCGGGACCGCCGGTCTCACCGAGGTCGAGGCCGAGCGGTCCGCCCGGCTCGCCGCGGTGCGGGCCGGTGACGTCGGGTCCGTGCACTCGTGGGAGCTCGTCACGGCCGTCGACGGCCCGGGCACCCGCCTCACCGTGTTCCTCGCGGGCTGCCCGCTGCGGTGCCTGTACTGCCACAACCCCGACACGATGGAGATGCGGCGCGGCACCGACGTCGCCGCCGACGACCTGCTGCGCCGCGTCCAGCGCTACCGGGGCGTCATGAAGGCCACCGGCGGCGGCCTGACGATCTCCGGCGGCGAGCCGCTCATGCAGCCCGCTTACGTGCGGCGGCTGGTGCGCGGCGCGAAGGCCATGGACGTGCACGTCGCGATCGACACGTCCGGCTTCCTCGGGGCGCAGCTGAGCGACGAGGTCCTCGACGACGTCGACCTGGTGCTGCTCGACGTGAAGTCGGGCCTGCCCGAGACGTACAAGAAGGTCACCGGCCAGGACGTCGCCCCGACGTTCGCGTTCGGCCGGCGGCTCGCGGAGCGCGGCACCCGGATGTGGGTCCGGTTCGTGCTGGTCCCGGGCCTCACCGACGCGTGGGGCAACGTCGAGGCGGTCGCCACCTACGTGGCGTCGCTCGGGGCGGCCGTCGAGCGCGTCGAGGTCCTGCCGTTCCACCAGATGGGCCGCGACAAGTGGGCCGAGCTGGGCATGCGCTACGAGCTCGACGAGACCGAGCCGCCGTCGGTCGAGCTCGTCGAGCGGGTCCGCGGCCAGTTCCGCTCGCGGGGTCTGACGGTCTTCTGACCAGCGCCGTCGCGGCGCGCGACCCGGCGCGACCCTGCGGCCTCTGGCAGGCTGGCCGGACACCCCGACCGCAGGAGGACGACCGTGCGCAGCGAGATGTTCGGCAGCAACCTGGAAGCGACCAGCACCGACCGGTTCGTCCTGCAGAACGACAAGATGCTGCGCGTCCACCTCGAGGGCGAGGTCATGGCCCGGCAGGGCTCGATGGTCGCCTACCAGGGGGAGATGGGCTTCGGGTACCAGGGCTCGGGCGGCATGGCGAAGTTCCTCAAGAAGGCCTTCACGGGCGAGGGCGTCCCGCTCATGAAGGTCACCGGCCGCGGCGACCTGTTCCTCGCCGACGACGCGTCCGAGGTGCACGTCGTCACGCTCGAGGGCGACTCGATCACCGTCAACGGCCGCAACGTGCTCGCGTTCGACACGACGCTCGAGTGGGACATCCGCCGGGTCGAGGGCGCGTCGATGATCGCGGGCGGCCTGTTCAACACCGTGTTCACCGGGCACGGCCAGCTCGCGATCACGTCGTTCGGTCCGCCGGTGATCCTCAACGTGGACCAGCCGACGTTCGCCGACGCGCAGTCCGCGATCGCGTGGTCCTCGACGCTGCAGACGACCGCGAAGTCGTCGATGTCGGCAGGCGCGCTCATCGGTCGCGGCTCGGGCGAGGCCCTGCAGATCGCGTTCGCCGGGCAGGGGTTCGTCGTCGTGCAGGCCAGCGAGGGCCCGCGCGTCGTGCAGCAGAACGGCTGACGGCGCGAGCCGCCGGGCCGGTGGCGACCGGCACCGTCCGCGGCAGCGCACCCGGACCGTCGCCGGGCGGCCTCAGAACGCGGAGATCGTCCCCGGTGCGCGCTGCGGGCGGGACAGGGTCCGGACCAGGGCGTCCTGGCCGTGACGGCGCAGCGCCAGGTCGGCCAGCAGGCGCACGACCGGCTCGACGACGTCGGCGTCGAACTGCGGCACGGGTACCCCGACGCTCGCGGCCAGGTCGTCGCTGTGCACGACGATCTCCAGCAGCCGCGTGACGACGAAGTCCTCGGTGCCCAGGGCCGCGCCGGTCCACGGCAGCAGCACGGTCGAGGGGGCGTCCGTGAGGGTCGCGTCCAGCCGGGCGAGCACCTCGCGGGCCGCCGCGGCGGCGGCGTCCGGACCGGCCGCGGCCTCCTCCTCGGAGCGCGTCCGCACGCCGACGTTCGCGGGGCCGTCGAGGTCCTGCTGGATCCAGGCGGCCCGCGCGTAGTGCTCGGACACCGGGATCGGCTCGACGTCCGGCACCGGACCGGCGAGGACCTCGACCACGCGACGGGGCTGGTTGACGAGGTGCCACGTGAGGGCGCCGACGCTCATGCCCGCGCACGACGACTCCTCGTCCCAGGCGGCGGCGACCTCGGGCCGCTCGACGAGCGCGACGAGCAGGCGGGTCGCGGGGACGAGGACGGCCAGGTCGAGGGAGCCGGTGAACGTCAGGGGCGGCAGGGTGAGGGACATCTCGACACCCTCGCGCACGCGCCGGACCTGCCGCAACGTCGTTCCGGGACGTCTCCCGGGCGAGGGGCGTACGACCTCCCGTGGCC
>NZ_BIMR01000116.1 GCF_004306155.1 Cellulomonas biazotea | reverse complement strand
CGGGGGCCTCGCTCGCGGCGTGCGCGGCGGTCCTCGCCGCGGCGGGCGCGCGCGTCGTGGGCGCCCTGACGCTCGCCTCGACGCCCGCGCCCGGCGCGGCCTCGACACCACCGTCCGGCGGCTCCGGACGTCCGCCACCGCCTCCGACGCGGCCCGGACGTCCGGTTCCTCCCGCCGTGCCCGACCCCACGTCCCGCCCGTCGGTCGCCGATTGGGCCGCGAGCCGACGACGGGGTTAGCGTGGGTGCCTGAGCCGACGGCGCAGCGGAACGGGCCCCCGACGAGGGTGGTCCACCCCGCGGCGCGGGAGGAGGTGACGCCGCCCCCGACTGCCCGACCGGGCAGTTCACCCCGCACGCCGCCGGGCGGCCAGGAGCCGCCCCTCAGCCCTCCCAGGAGGCTCACATGGAGATCGTGGTTGCAGGCCGGCACACCGAGGTGCTCCCGAAGTACCGGGCGCACGTCGAGCAGAAGCTCGCCAAGATCGAGCAGCTGGCCCCCCGCGCGCAGCGGATCGACGTCCTCGTCTCGCACGAGGCGAACCCCCGCCAGGCCGACCTCTCGGAGCGCGTCGAGCTCACCGTCGTCGACAAGGGTCCCGTCATCCGCGCCGAGGCGTGCGCCGACGACCGGTACGCCGCCCTCGACCTCGCGCTCGGCAAGCTGCTCGAGCGTCTGCGCCGATCGCGCGACCGTCGCAAGGACCACCGCAACCACACTCCGATCGCCCCCGTCGACGTCCGTCCCCCCGAGGCGTCCGACGAGACCGCGCCCGCCGACGTCGTGACCGCGCCCGACGGCGCCGTCGAGACGACGCTCGGCGACTCGCCCGTCGTCATCCGCGAGAAGGTCCACGAGGCGCTCCCGATGACCGTGGACGACGCCCTCTACGAGATGGAGCTCGTGGGGCACGACTTCTACCTGTTCATCGACGCCGAGACGGCCCAGCCGGCCGTCGCGTACCGCCGTCGCGGCTGGAGCTACGGCGTCATCAAGCTCGACACCGCGGTCCGGACGAACGGCACGCCCGAGGCGGCCGCGGTCGCCCGCTGACCTCCGCGCCCGCGCGGCACGGCGCCCGGTCCCCGTCGCGGGGCCGGGCGTCGTCGTGTGGGCGGGGCGCGCCATGATGTGACCGTGGCCGCCGTCCTCCCCGCACCGACCGAGTCGCTGTCGCTCTCGCAGGCGCGCCGCGTCGCCCTGCGCGCCCAGGGCCTCGACGTCCCGCGCCCGGCGCGGACCGGCCCTGCGACGATGCGCCACCTCCAGGGCGTCGTCGACCGGCTCGGGCTGCTGCAGATCGACTCGGTCAACGTGCTCGCGCGCGCCCACCTCATGCCGACGTTCTCGCGCATCGGGCCCTACGACCCGGCGCTGCTCGACCGTGCCGCGGGCCGTGCGCCGCGCCGGCTCGTCGAGGCGTGGGCGCACCAGGCGTCGTTCGTGCCGCCCGAGACGTTCCGCCTGCTCGGCTGGCGTCAGCGCGCGTACCTCACGGAGGCGTGGGGCGTGATCGCCGACGTCCCGCTGCAGCACGCGCCGGTCGTCGACATGATCCGGTCGCTCATCACCGAGCAGGGGCCGCTCACCGCGAGCGAGGTCCAGGTCCACTACGAGGCGGACCACCCGACGTCGCGCGACGAGTGGGGCTGGAACTGGTCCGTCGCGAAGCGGGTCCTGGAGTTCCTGTTCTTCACGGGCGAGGTGACGTCGGCAGGGCGCACCCCCGCGTTCGAGCGGCGGTACGACCTGGCGGACCGCGTCCTGCCCGCCGACGTCCGCGCGGCACCCCAGCCGGACGACGACACCGCGGTGCGCGGCCTGCTGGAGATCTCGGCGCGTGCGCACGGCATCGGGACGCTCGGGTGCCTGGCCGACTACTTCCGCATCAACCAGCGGCGCGTCGCGCTCGCGGCTGCGGACCTCGTCGAGGAGGGCGTGCTCGTCCCCGTGCAGGTCGCCGGGTGGCAGGGGCGCCCGGTGTTCCGGCACCGCGACGCGACGCTGCCGCGCACCGCCCGCGGGGCCGCACTGCTCAGCCCGTTCGACCCGCTCGTCTTCGAGCGGCGGCGCCTCGAGGAGCTGTTCGGCCTGCGGTACCGCATCGAGATCTACGTGCCCGAGGCCCAGCGTGTGTGGGGCTACTACGTCCTGCCGTTCCTGCTCGGCGAGGAGCTCCCGGCGCTCGTCGACCTCAAGGCCGACCGGGCGGCCGGGGTCCTGCGCGTCGTCGCCGCGCACACCAGCCCGGGCGGGCAGGAGCGGCTCCCGGGCGGCACGCTCGACGCGCTGGCGGACGAGCTGCGGCTCGCGGCGACGTGGCTCGGGCTCGACGACGTCGTGGTCGGTGCACCCGACGGCTCGCTGCGCGGCGACCTCGCGGCGCCGTTGCGCCAGGTCGTCGCGACGGCGGCGTGATGCGCCGGTCGGACTTCCTCCTCGTCGCGCTCGCGGGCGTCCTGTGGGGCACGGGCGGGCTGGCCGGCGCCGCGGCGGGGGACGAGGGCGGCCTGGCCGCGGTCGCGGTCGCCGCGTACCGGCTGCTCGGCGGCGGCCTCGTGCTGCTCGTCGGCGCCGCGCTGGCGGGCGGCTTCGCCGGGCTGCGCCCGAGC
>NZ_BIMR01000115.1 GCF_004306155.1 Cellulomonas biazotea | reverse complement strand
CGCCCGGCGGCGGGTCCAGGTCGCGGCCAGCATCGGGATCGCGCTGGCGGACCCCGAGACCGTCGAGGGCGGCGCACCGGCGATGCTCGCGGCTGCCGACGCCGCGCTCTACCGGGCGAAGGGGTCGGGCCGCGGACGGACCGAGGTGTTCGAGTCGTCGATGAGCGTCGCGTCGCACACGACCGTGCACCGCGAGCTCGCCGACGCCCTGGAGCGCGACGAGCTCGTCGTGCACTACCAGCCGATCGTCGACCTCGCCGACCTGCGGGTCGTCGGGTACGAGGCGCTCGTCCGCTGGCAGCACCCCCACCGCGGGCTGCTGCTGCCCGGCGCGTTCCTGCCGCTCGTGCAGGAGGCCGGCCTGTCCGTGCCGCTCGCGCAGTACGTCGCCACCGCGGTCGTCGAGTTCGTCGCGCAGACCCACGACCGCACGCGCTGGGTCTCCGTCAACGTGTCGGCGGACCAGCTGGGGGACGGGGAGTTCGCGACGACCCTGCTGGGGGAGATCTCACGGCGCCGCGTCGCCGCCGGGCGGATCGTCGTCGAGCTCACCGAGTCGTCGCTCGTGGCGTCCGGGACGCGCATCCGGCACGAGCTCACGCAGCTGTCCGCCGCGGGCGTGCCGATCCTGCTGGACGACTTCGGGACGGGTGTCTCGCCGCTGTCCTACCTGCGGGACCTGCCCGTCGCCGGGGTCAAGCTCGACATGTCGTTCACCTCGGGCATCCCCGACGACCCGACGGCGGGGAAGGTCGCCCGCGCGCTCGGCGCCCTCGCGCGCGAGCTCGCGATGGTGACGATCGCCGAGGGCATCGAGCACGAGGAGCAGGCGCGCTACCTGCACCGCAACGGCTGGCGGTACGGGCAGGGCTGGCTGTTCGGCGGGGCGCAGCCGGGCGACGTCTCGCGCTGAACGTCGCCTGGTCGAGTCTGCCTGGCCGGGGCGGCAGGACGGGTCGCCGGCCGTCGCGTCGTCAGCCGGCGGTGCGGGGCACGGCGACTGCCGCGGGGCCCGTCGACTCCACCGGGGTCGTGCGCTGGGGTGCCTGCGTGCCGGCCGCGGCGACGACGCGCGCGGTCCGGTCCGCGACCTGCGCAGCCGACAGCGTCGCCGTGCCGTCGGGGATGTCGACCAGCGCGTGCACCTGGTGGCCGCCCTTGCGGTCGACGGTGATCGGCGTCCACTCGACGCCCGTGACCCGTGCCGGCCCTGCCTCGACGCCGCGCGCCGGGAACGCGCCGGTGCTGCGCACGTGCGCCGTGAGCAGCAGCCCGGAGCTCGTGTCGGGGGAGCAGCATGCCTCGTCCTGGTTCGACAGGTAGTTGCCGAGCCCGTACGCGACCCACATCCCCTCGCCGCGCGGCCCGCCCGCGAGGAGCGCGACGGGCTGCGGCACGTGCGCGTGGTGCCCGATGACGAGGTCGATCACGCCCGAGTCGGCGAGCTGCTGGTCGATCGCGACCTGCTCGGGCGTCGGCTCCGTCCGGTACTCGACGCAGCAGTGGACGCTCGCGACGACCAGGTCGGCCCCTGCGGCGCGCGCGGCGGTCGCGGCGGCGACGAGCGCCGGGACGTCGACGACGTCGACCGACCACGGCTTGTCCGCGTCGACGGGCATGCCGTTCGTCCCGTACGTCGCCGCGACGTGCGCCACGGTGATCTCCTGACCGGCCCGATCGAGCCGGTAGAGCTGCGGCTGCGCCTGCTCGGCCGCGCTGCGAGCCGTCCCGACGTGCCCGAGCCCGGCGGTGTCCATCGCGTCGAGCGTCGCCGTCACGCCCGCGAAGCCGCGGTCGACCGAGTGGTTCGACGCCGTCGAGCAGCCGTCCCACCCCTGCGTGCGCAGCCCCTGCGCGATCTCCGCGGGCGTGCCGAACATCGGGTACCCGCTGGGCGGCGTGCCGGCCGGGGCGACCGGGACCTCGAGGTGGCACAGCGCCAGGTCGGCGGGCTGCACCCACCGGTCGAGCGGTGCGAGCAGCGGCGCGAAGTCGTGCCCGCCCCCGGCGACGCGCGCCGACGACAGCACCGGGAGGTGCGGCAGCACGTCGCCCGTCGCGACGATCGTGAGGTCGGCGTCCGGGTCGGGCGTGGGCGTCGGGGTCGGCGTCGGCGAGGGTGTCGGCGTGACCGGCCGGTCGGACGGCCCGAGGTCCGCGCCGGCGACCGCGCTCCCGCGCGACCAGGGGTCGAGCGCGGCCGCGGCGGCACCCAGCCCCGCCAGGACGACCAGGAGCGCGACGAGGAGGGCCACCGTCGGGCGGCGTCGTCGAGCGGCACGGGCGTGGCGGGACACAACCGGACCTTAGTGCGTGGGGCCCGACGCCCTCGCCCACCTGCGTCCTGACACCCCGGTGCCCGCCGCGGACACCCCGGTGCCCGCCGCGGACGCGCCGGCCACGCACGTCGCGGCGGCGGGTCGGCGCCGGTCCGGGGAGACCCGGTTCCCGATGATCGAGGCGGTCGGGCGACCCGCTCCGACGGCCGTCCGCGCCCAGCCCGGTCGCGCGTGCGCGGAGAGGGTCCCGGACCCAACTACGCTGTCCGGGTGGTCGACGCCGTCCCCTCCGCCTGGAACATGGCGAACGTGCTCACGGTGGCCCGCATCGTCCTCGTGCCGTTCTTCGCCTGGGCCCTCCTGCTCGACGGTGGGCACACCGTCCGCGGTCGCCTGCTCGCGACCGCGATCTTCGTGCTCGCCGCCGCGACCGACCGGCTCGACGGCTGGCTCGCGCGCCGGTCCGGCAAGATCACGGACCTCGGCAAGCTCCTCGACCCGATCGCCGACAAGCTGCTCGTCGGCTCGGCGCTCGTGCTGCTCTCGGCCCTCGGCGACCTGCCGTGGTGGGTCACGGTCGTCATCCTCGTCCGCGAGCTCGGCATCACCGCGATGCGCTTCTTCCTGCTGCGCTACGTCGTCCTGCCGGCGTCCCGCGGCGGCAAGCTCAAGACGGTGCTCCAGTCCGTCGCTATCGGCCTCTACCTGCTCCCGCTCGACGAGCTGCCCGCGTTCGTCGAGGTCGTCGCCGCGATCGCCATGGGGCTGGCCGTGCTCGTCACCGTCGTGACCGGGCTCGACTACGTCCGCACCGCGATCCGCATCCGCCGCGCGGCCGCCGTCCCGCCCGCGGCCGGCCTGTAGGGGTCGTCGTGGGCACCGACTCGGCGTCGCCCGTCGAGCCGCCCGTGCCCACGTCCGCGGCCACGCTGCTCGACGTCCTCGCCGCGCGCGGCTGGACCCTCGCCGTCGCCGAGTCCCTCACCGGCGGGCTGGTGTCCGCGACGCTCGTCGAGGTGCCCGGGGCGTCGGCCGTCCTGCGCGGCGCGGTCGTCGCGTACGCCACCGACCTCAAGGGGACGCTGCTCGGCGTCGACCCCGCGCTGCTCGACGCGCGGGGTGCCGTCGACCCCGACGTCGCCGCCGCGATGGCGCGTGGCGTGCGCGAGCGGCTCGGCGCGGACGTCGGCCTCGCGACGACGGGCGTGGCCGGCCCGACCCCGCAGGACGGTCACCCGCCCGGCACCGTGCACGTGGCCGTCGTGACCGCCGGGACCGTCCGGGTCGCGTCGCTCCGGCTCGGCGGGGACCGCGCCGCCGTGCGTGGCGGGGCGGTCGACGCCGTCCTCGCGCTCGCCCTCGACGTCCTGCGCTGACCGCGGACGACCGCCGCGGACGGGCCCACGCGGGGCGGGGCCGCCCGCACCGCACGGCGCGCCCCGGGTGTGCGTCGTCGCACCGGGCGGCGAGCGTGGGAACACCCGGGGTGGTGGGATCGTTGGGATGCACGTGATGAGCACTCGACCCCCGGCCCGACGGACGCCCGCGCGCTCAGGTGGCGCGCGGTACGGTGGGAGTCTCCCGACGCAGGCGAAGTCGGGAGCGGTGGCGGCGGGACCCGGACGGGAACCGGCGCCGACCAGTGGGCCGGCACGCGACACGAGAGGGGGAGCCCGGATGATTGTGCTACGTCGAGAGATCGGCGACGTCCTGCGGGACGCTCGTCAGCGCCAGGGGCGCACCCTGCGTGAGGTGTCGTCGGCGGCTCGCGTCTCGCTGGGCTACCTCAGCGAGGTGGAGCGAGGGCAGAAGGAGGCGTCGTCGGAGCTGCTGAACAGCATCTGCGAGGCGCTCGACGTCCCGATGTCGCTCGTGCTGCGCGAGGTCAGCGACCGTGTCGCGGTGGCCGAGGGTCTGCTGATCCCCGACACCGTCCCGGCCGACCTCGCGGCCTCCGTCGGCCGCAGCGCCGAGGGTGGATGGCAGCGTCCCCGTGCGGAGCTCGCTCCGATCGGCTGAGGCGTACCGGCCCGGCTGTTGCCGGGTCTCACGGTCCGTGGACCCCGGTCCGCGGACCGCGCCATGTCGGCACCGCCGCGACGACGCGGCGATCCGACGCAGGCTGCCGGGCGCCGGCGCGCGTGCTCTGCGGCCGCCGTCCGCGGCCGGACGGGTGACTGCGGCGTCCGCAGTGTGGTCTCGCCCGGGTGAAAAGCCTGCGGTCAGGACGGCTCGCCGCGGCGGCCCTCGGCCTGGCAGCGCGGGCACCAGAACACCGGCCGGTCCATCGGTGCCGGCCGGGCCGAGCCGACGGCGATCGGGGTCCCGCACCGCACGCACGGACGACGTCGGCGGCCGTGGACCTTCTCGTTCGGCCGCCCGCTGAGCACCGAGCGCTGCATGAGCCGCCGGGCAGTCAGCAGGACGCGCCGCGGGTCGTGGACCTCCTCCGCGGGCGTCCACGGCCACACCCGCTCCGCGAACAGCGACTCGGCCATGAAGATCGTGCCGATCCCGGCCACGACGGTCTGGTCGAGCAGCACCTCGGCGACCGGCGTGCGCCCCTGCCGCGTCCAGCGTCGCAGCGCCTCGTCCAGGTCGAGCGGGTCGTCGAGGACGTCCGGCCCCAGGTGCCCGACGAGCGTGTGCTCGTCCGCCGTCGGGACGACGTCGAGCATCCCGAGGAGCTGCCCGACCGCCGTCCACCGTGCCGTGGCGAGCACCGCGCGCACCCGGAACGAGCGCGCCTGCGCCTGCGGGGAGCCCGTGGCCTCGACGCGCCACGTCCCGTCCATGCGCAGGTGCGTGTGCAGCGTCCGGCCGTCGTCGAACCGCGTGAGCAGGTGCTTGCCGTACGGCGTCGTCCCCAGCACGGTGCGGCCGACGAGGTCGACCGTCGCCGCCGTCGGCCAGCGCAGGTCCGCGCGCACGAGCGGCTGCCCGACGAGCGCGGCGTCGAGCCGGGCCGCCGTGCGGCGCAGGACGTCGCCCTCAGGCACGGAGACCTCGCGGGGGACGCACGCCGTCAGGCCTGACCGCGCAGCCGCAGCCCGCGCGGCGTCGGGGCGAACCCGGCCGCGACGAGCGCCTGGCCCACGGGGCCGTGCAGCGCGCCGTCGGCGAGCACCTCCGCGCCGTCCAGCCGGCTGATCGTCAGGCGCCCCGTGTGCCGCACGCGCACCGCCTCCGCGAGCCCCAGCGTCGCGGCCGCGAGGACCTCGGGGCGGGTGTCGAACGACAGGACCGTCCGTCCGCCGCGCTCCAGGTAGAGCACGAGCGCGCCGTCGACGAGCACCACGAGCGCACCCGCCTTGCGGCCCGGCCGGTGGCGTCCGGGGGTCGCCGGGTCGGTCGGGGGCGTCGCCGCGGTCGCCGGGGTGCCGGAGGTCGACGCGGCGGTGCCGGCGGCCGTCGCCGCGGTGGCCCTCGCGCGGGCACCGTCCTGACCGGCAGGCGCCGACGGCCAGGCGAGCGCCGCGCCGTACGGGTTCGCCGGGTCGGTCGCGGCCAGCACGACGACGACGGCGTCCTGGTCCGCGGCGGACGACGAGGTCACCTCCGCGGTGTGCCACGGCTCGGTCCGCGTCGTGCGGTTCTCCTGGGAGTCGGCGGCGCGCTCGGCGGCCCGGTCGACGACCTGTGCGTCGGCCCGCAGCCGGTCGACCGCGCCCGGCAGGGCGAACTGCGACCCGCCGAGCCGCTCGACGAAGTAGCCGCGACGGACCTGGCCGCCGTTCTCGAGCGCGGACAGCACCCGGTACACGTCGGTGAACCGCCCGCCGATGCCCTCCGACGGGGCGACCGCGCGCGTCAGCACGCCGTGCCGGTCGAGGAGCTGCGCGGCGGTCGCGTGCGCGCGCAGCGTCGGGTCCTGCTCGCGTGCCGGCAGGAGCGACCACCGCCCACCACCCGCCGCGGTGAGCCCGGCGCCCGCCGCCCCGAGCCCCGCGAGGCCCGGCCCACCCGCGCCCGCAC
>NZ_BIMR01000114.1 GCF_004306155.1 Cellulomonas biazotea | reverse complement strand
AGGCCGAGCAGGTCTCGGGCCGGGTCGCCCGGGCCCGGGGCGCCGGCGCCGACGCGCACGACCTCCACGGATCGGCGGGTGTCGGCGCCGCACCGGGCGCGGCGGCCGTGCGGACGGTCCGCGACGACCCGCCCGACGACGCTCCTGCGGCGGCTCCCCCGCGACGGACCTCCCGCACCGGCGGCCGCACCGCCGACCCCGTCGGCGCGGAGGGAACAGCCGACCCCGTCGCCGCGTTGGTGCTGCTGCGCGAGGCGGCAGCGGACCGCTCGACCGTCTGGGTCGAGCTCGTCGGGTCGCAGGGCGTGCCCGAGCGCCGCCTGCTGCGCCCGGTGCACGTCGAGGGCGGGCGGCTGCGGGCCGTCGACCCGGCGCGCGAGGCGGAGCTGACCGTCGCGGTGCACCGCATCGCGTCCGTGAGCCGCGCCGACGAGCCGTCGGACGACCCGGCGCCCGACGTGCCCCCGGCACCCGAGACGGAGGAGAGCCCGTGACGAACGGCCCGCTGATCGTGCAGAGCGACAAGACGCTGCTGCTCGAGGTCGACCACGACCAGGCGGACGCGTGCCGACGGGCGATCGCCCCGTTCGCGGAGCTGGAGCGCGCCCCCGAGCACGTGCACACCTACCGGCTGACGCCCCTGGGCCTGTGGAACGCGCGCGCGGCGGGCCACGACGCGGAGCAGGTCGTCGACGTCCTGCTCGAGTACTCCCGCTACCCCGTCCCGCACGCGCTGCTCGTCGACGTCGCGGAGACGATGTCGCGCTACGGGCGGCTGCAGCTCGTCCAGGACCCCGTGCACGGCCTGGTCCTGCACGCCCTCGACGCGGCCGTCCTAGCGGAGGTCATGCGCTCGAAGCGGACCGCCGGCCTGCTCGGTGCGCGGCTCGACGCGACCGACGTCGTCGTCCACCCCTCCGAGCGTGGGCACCTCAAGCAGGTGCTGCTCAAGCTCGGGTGGCCCGCGGAGGACCTCGCGGGCTACGTCGACGGCGAGGCGCACGCGATCGCGCTCGCGCAGGACGGGTGGCACCTGCGCCCGTACCAGGAGCACGCCGTCGAGTCGTTCTGGCACGGCGGGTCGGGCGTCGTCGTGCTGCCCTGCGGCGCCGGCAAGACGCTCGTCGGGGCGGGTGCGATGGCGCGCTCGTCGACGACGACCCTCATCCTCGTCACCAACACGGTCTCCGCGCGGCAGTGGCGCGACGAGCTCGTGAAGCGCACGTCGCTCACCGAGGACGAGATCGGCGAGTACTCGGGCGCCCGCAAGGAGATCCGGCCCGTCACCATCGCGACGTACCAGGTGCTCACGACCAAGCGGAAGGGCGTCTACACGCACCTCGAGCTGCTCGACGCCCGCGACTGGGGCCTCGTCGTGTACGACGAGGTGCACCTGCTGCCCGCGCCGGTGTTCCGCATGACGGCGGACCTGCAGGCGCGCCGCCGCCTCGGCCTGACCGCGACGCTGGTCCGCGAGGACGGCCGCGAGGACGAGGTGTTCAGCCTCATCGGCCCCAAGCGGTTCGACGCGCCGTGGAAGGACATCGAGGCGCAGGGCTACATCGCGCCCGCCGACTGCATCGAGGTGCGCCTGACGCTCCCCGACCACGAGCGCATGCTCTACGCGACGGCGGAGCCGGAGGACAAGTACCGCCTGGCCGCGACGGCGGCGGGCAAGAACCGGGTCGTCGAGCGGCTCGTCGCGAAGCACGAGGGCGACCAGGTGCTCGTCATCGGCCAGTACCTCGACCAGCTGCACGAGCTCGCGGAGCACGTCGGCGCCGACCTCATCACGGGCGAGACGCCGGTCCGCGAGCGCCAGCGCCTGTTCGACGCGTTCCGCGCCGGGGAGATCCACAAGCTCGTCGTGTCGAAGGTCGCGAACTTCTCGATCGACCTGCCCGAGGCGTCCGTCGCGATCCAGGTGTCGGGGTCGTTCGGGTCCCGGCAGGAGGAGGCGCAGCGGCTCGGCCGGATCATGCGGCCCAAGTCCGACGGGAAGACGGCGCACTTCTACACGGTCGTCACGCGCGACACGGTCGACCAGGACTTCGCGGCGCACCGGCAGCGGTTCCTCGCGGAGCAGGGGTACGCGTACTCGATCCTCGACGCCGAGGACCTGCTGAGCCCGCAGGACGGGCTCGAGCGGGACTGAGCACCCGTCGCGGCGGGGCGGTGCGTCAGAGGTCGAGTGCCTCGCGCGCCGCCTCGCGGAGCTCCCACAGGGCGATGCCGCTCCGGGCGACGCCGCGCACCCACTCGGGTGCGGACGCCGCCCACCAGCCGGCGACGGCGTCGCAGCCGGCGTGGACGTGCTCGGCGGCGAGCAGGACGACGTCGGTGACGGCCGCGGCGGCCACCGTGACCGTCCGCTCGACGAGGGCGACGACGGGTCCGAGCGGGTGCCCGTCACGAGCGTCCGCGGGCACGCCGTCGGCGACGGGTCCGGCGACCGGACCGGAGACAGGTCCGGCCACGGCCACGCGCGAGCCCGGCGTCGCGGCGGCCTGCGCGGACGCGGCCCCGGCGACCACCCCGACCACCGCGAGGACGACGACGGCCACGGCGTGGCGGCCCCAGCTCGACCTCGGCACGGCAGCGGTCCCCTCTCGACCTTCGGGTCCGGGGGCGACGCCCCGTCCGCGACGGGCCGCCCTCCGGCGTGGGAAGGATCCCACCGCCGTGACCTGCGGGTCAACGACCGCCACGCCCGCCCGCACCGGTCACGGCCGGGTGCCGGGAACCGGCGCGGGCCGGGTGTCGTTGCGAGGGGTACGCCCCTGAGAAAGGATCGTCACGTGCGCTCCCGGACCCGCGCGTCCCTGCTCGTCCCGCTGCTCGCCGTCGCCGGCCTCGTCGCCGCCCCGGCGTCGGCCCTGGTGCTGCCCGCCGCGGAGCCCGTGACGATCTCGTCGGACATCACCGACGAGGTCGGGGCCCTGGCGGGTTCGGAGGCCGAGGTGCAGTCGGCGCTCGACGAGCTCGCGGCGGAGACGCCGTACCAGCTCTACGTCGTGTACGTGGCGGACTTCGCCGGGCAGAACCCCGTGGACTGGGCGCAGGCGACGGCCGCGCAGTCGGGGCTCGGCGGCTCGGACCTGGTGCTCGCGGTCGCGACGGAGGCCGAGCGGTACGCGCTGGTCCCGCAGCAGGTCGAGGGGCTGTCGAGCGGTGAGGTCGAGGCGGCGGCGAACGCGGCGGAGGACCGGCTGTCGGCGGGCGACTGGGCGGGGGCGGCGGTCGCGACGGCCGACTCGCTGCGCGCGTCGGCGACGGGTTCGGGGGGCGGCGGCGGCTTCGTGTGGGCGTTGCTCATCGGGCTCGTCGTCATCGGCGGACTGTTCGCGCTGCCCGCGTTCCTGGCCCGGCGTCGCCGCGACAAGCAGCTGGGCCCGCCCCCGCAGCCGCAGGCGGCCGGTCCCGTGGACGAGCTCGCGGCCCTCACGACGGCCGAGCTCGACAAGCGCTCGTCGTCAGCGCTGGTCCGCATCGACGACGCGCTGCGCTCGTCGGAGGAGGAGCTGGGCTTCGCGCAGGCGCAGTTCGGGCCCGACGCGACGCGCGAGTTCGAGACCGTGCTGACGGGCGCGAAGCAGCAGGTCACCGAGGCCTTCCGGCTGCGTCAGACGCTCGACGACGACATCCCGGACACCGAGCCGCAGGTCCGCGAGACGGCGACGCGCATCCTGCGGACGGTCGCGCAGGTCGCCGCCGCCCTCGACGCGCAGAAGTCGTCGTTCGACGAGCTGCGCGACGTCGAGTCCCGCGCGGGCGACGCGCTCGACGCGCACGAGCGGGAGGCCGCGGCGCTGCACGCGCACGTCGACACGGCACGCGCGACGCTCCAGACGCTCGCGACGCGCTACCCGCCGACGGCCCTGGCGTCGGTGACGCACAACCCCGACCAGGCCCGGATGCTGCTCGACGAGATCACCTCGACGCTCGCGCAGGGCCGCACCGCGCTCGAGCAGGGCGACCGGGCGACGGCGGTGCGGTACGCGCGCGCCGGCGAGGAGGCCCTCGGCCAGGTGCGGGTGCTGCTCGACGCGGTGGACCACGCGGGCACGGACCTCGCGTCGGCGGGGCCGCGCCTGGACGCGGCGATCGCGTCCATCACGTCCGACATCGCCGACGCCGACCGCCTCGGCCCGGGCCGCCCGGACGTGGCACCCCGCGTGCAGGACGCGCACGCCGCGGTCGCCGTCGCACGAGCGGCGCGGACCGGCGAGGGCGACCCGCTCGCGGCGCTGCGTGGGATCACGGCGGCGGAGGCGGCGATCGACTCGGCGCTCGCCCCGCTGCGCGAGGCGCGGGAGCGGGCCGACCGCGCGCGCCAGCTCCTCGACGAGACCCTCGGCCGGCTGCGGTCGTCGCTGCGCGCGACGAGCGACTTCGTCGCGACGCGGCGCGGAGCTGTCGGCCCGGAGGCGCGGACGCGGCTCGCGGAGGCGGAGCGGCTGTTCCGGCAGGCGTCCGACCTGGCGACGACCGAGCCCGAGCAGGCGCTGGAGCTCGCGCACCGCGCGGAGCAGCTCGTCGCCGACGCGCAGCACCTGGCGCAGGCCGACGTCGAGCAGGCCGACGCGTACCGCTACCAGGGCACCGGCCGGGGTCGCGGTGGCATGGGCGACGCGGTCAACGGGGTCGGCGGGATGGTCCTCGGCGGGATCCTGCTCGACTCGATCCTGCGGGGCGGCGGCGGCTGGGGCGGTGGCGGCGGGTTCGGCGGCGGCGACGGCGGCGGGTTCGACGGCGGGGGCTTCGGCGACGGCGGGTTCGGCGGCGGGTTCTGACACGCTGCGGCACGCAGGCAGGACGTACGACGGACGGCACGACGACAGAGCGAGGGAAGGCACGAGGCGATGACCGAGAAGCAGAGCATCTTCGGACGGATCAGCCAGCTGGCGCGGGCGAACATCAACGCGCTGCTCGACCAGGCCGAGGACCCGCAGAAGATGCTGGACCAGCTGGTGCGCGACTACACCAACTCCATCGCGGAGGCGGAGAAGGCGATCGCGCAGACCATCGGCAACCTGCGCCTCGCGGAGCAGGACTACAACGAGGACGTCGCCGCGGCCCGCGAGTGGGGCGGCAAGGCGATCGCCGCGTCGACGGCCGCCGACCAGGCGCGCGCCGCGGGTGACACCGCGAAGGCCGACCGGTTCGACAACCTCGCGAAGGTCGCGCTCGGCAAGCAGATCCAGGCCGAGGGCGAGGTCCGCGACTCCGAGCCGATCATCGCGTCGCAGCGCGACACGGTCGAGAAGCTCAAGTCCGGGCTCGCGATGATGAAGGACAAGCTCGGGCAGCTCAAGCAGCGTCGCGACACGCTCGTCGCGCGGCAGAAGTCCGCGCAGGCGCAGCAGACGGTGCAGACCGCGATCAGCTCGATCAACGTGCTCGACCCGACGAGCGAGCTGTCCCGCTTCGAGGACAAGGTGCGCCGCGAGGAGGCCTACGCGATGGGCCAGGCCGAGCTCGCGGCGTCGTCGCTCGACTCGCAGTTCGCCGAGCTCGAGACGTCGGGCGCGCAGATCGAGGTCGAGGCGCGCCTCGCGGCGCTCAAGCAGGGCAGCGCCCCGCAGGCCCTCGGCACGACGCAGGTGACGCCGCAGCTCGAGGCCGCGCCGGAGCAGTGACCGCCCGGTCGCGTCCGGTCGACCGGGCGTGACCGGCACGCACGAGGCCGACGGCACCGGGTGGGGGTTCCCGGTGCCGTCGGCCTCGTGCTGCCGTGCCGCACGCCGTCTCGCCCGCCGTGCCGCGGGCGGTGGCGTCAGGACGACGGGGTCCCCGTCACGTCCCAGTTGTGCGGGTTGGCGTTCTCGTAGTCGTGCAGGCTGTCGAACAGCGCGCTCTTGATCTTGCGCACGATCTCGACCTGCTGCGCGTTGCGCCGCGCACCGGGCGTCGCGACCGACTGGACGGTCGGCGCGACGAGGGCCGTCGCGACCGTGGAGTGCCCGCCTCCGACCTGCACCTGGAGGTTCATCCACCCGGCGCCCGTGTAGCCCTGCAGGTCGAGGTGCACGTGGCCGGGGATCAACCCGCCCGCCGCACCCCACAGGTGCCCGTACGTGAGCTGGTTGATGACGGCGACCGCGCCCGCGTGCACCGCGGCGCCACCACCGGGCAGCGGGTTGTTCATGACCCCGCCCTGAGCTGTCTGGATCGGCATGGTCCGCCCCTTCCTCAGTGGGTGACGCCGGGGTTGGCGACCGCGGCACCGACGACGTACGCGGTCTTCTGGTTCTGCGGGACCGCCGTGACCTCGGGCGACGCGCTGAAGGTGATCGTGAACGAGCTGTTGTCCGTGCTGCTCGTGACGGTGCTGCCGTAGGCGCCCTGGGAGAAGCTGCCGAGCTTGATGAAGCCGAACAGCGTGAGGTTGCCGCTGACCTTCTCGTCCCACGACTGCGCGAACGTCGCGTAGTCGGCGTGCTCGTACGTGATGGTGATCGTCGGGTAGTTCGCGACGAGCAGGTTGGTCAGCACGCCGAAGTTCCCGCCGTCGGCGACGGGCCCGAGCCGGTACGGCGGCGCGGACAGGAACTGGAAGCCGGTGACGTCCTGCCCCGAGTTCGCGACGGCCTGCGCGACCGGGTCGGGCGCGTAGAACCCGACGTTCGTCGCCTGCTGCCACGGCGTCGGCGCGAGCGGCACCATCGAGTAGCCGGCGTACACGATCGACACCGAGCACTCGGTGCTCGTGCCCGACGTGCGGGACATGTCGTACGACGCGCTCGCCTCGGTGGAGAACTCCAGCCACGAGCCGACCGAGAAGCCGACCTGCCCGTCGACGTTGACGCCGAGGGTGTTGTCGCTCGACGACGTGGTCGTCAGGTCGATCTCGATCGTGCGGCCCGTGTTGGCGAGGTCGTTGTTGATCGACGCGACCGACGACGCGACCGACCAGCCGACGTTCCAGCCGAGCGTCGCGCCGGTGTTCGGGTCGAACGTCTGGATCCCGCCGTTCTGGGCGCTCGGGCTCATGGTGTTGCCCTTGAGCTGCGCGAGCGTCCACGCGCCGTTGAGCAGCTGGTCCTGCAGGCCGTTCACGGGCTGCATGAGGTTGAGGTACACCGCGACGTCGGTGATGATCTGGTCCGCCGACGCGGGCGCGAGCGGCAGCAGCACCTTGAGGTTCCGCGCCGACGCCATCTGCGTGTACGTCAGCGGCTTCGAGGACCCGGACCACTGCGAGCCGAGCACGTACCCGATGACGTAGTCCTGCTTGG
>NZ_BIMR01000113.1 GCF_004306155.1 Cellulomonas biazotea | reverse complement strand
GCCCGATCCCGCACCCGGCGGGCCGGCCCGCCGCCCGCGCGTGCCCGACACCCGGAGCCGCGCCACGACGGCCGTCGCGCTCGCCACCGCCCTCGCGACGGGCGCGGGCCTCACGCTCGCCACCCTGCCCGCGTCCGCCGCCGACGCCGCGACGTGGAAGTTCGACCTCGGCACCGCGACCAGCCCCGTCGCCGACGGGTACACCCAGGTCACCGAGGCCACCCGCTACAGCGCCGGGACCGGCTTCGGCATCGTCCCCGCCGAGGGCGTCACGCCGATCTCCCGCGACCGCGGCGCGACCGACGCGGCCGACCGCGACTTCGTGCTCGCGACGTCGTGGTCCTTCGTCGTCGACGTCCCGAACGGGACCTACGACGTCACGGTCCGGTCCGGCGACCTGCTCGCGACGTCGAGCACCACCACGACGAACCTCACGCTCGAGGGTGCGACCGCGGGCACGCTCAAGACCAAGCAGGTCGCGGTCGAGGGGACCTGGCGGACCACCGTCGCCGACGGTCAGCTCACGCTCGGCGTGACCGGCGCGGGCTCGGGCGGCTACGTCAACGCGGTCGTCGTGACCGCGGTCGCGGACGAGCCGGACCCCGACCCCGACCCGGACCCCGAGGACCCGGGCGCGGGCGACCCGACGATCGCCGCACCGCAGGCGGTCCGGATGGCGCACGTCGCGCCCGGCGCGGTCACGCTGCGCTGGAACGAGGTCGCGGGCGCGACCGGCTACGTCGTGCAGCGTGCCGACGCGCTCGCCGGCCCGTACGCCGAGGTCGCGCGGACCACGGGCGACGTGTTCGCGACCGACGCAGCCGTCGACACCACGACGACCCACTGGTACCGGGTGCAGACCGTCACGGCCGCGGGCACGTCGACCCCGTCCGCGACGACGGCCAGCAGCCTCGCGGGCGACGGCGTCCCCGCACCCACGCTGCCCGCCGACGGCGTGCTCGCGTTCGACCTCGGCAGCGGCGCGCTCGTCCCGGGCAGCACGCGGCTCGACGCCACGAGCGCGTACGGGCCGCAGACGCGGTACGGGTTCGTCGACCCGTCGAAGGTCACCGCGACCGACCGCGGCACGGACGACGCGCTGCGCTCCGACTTCGTCACGGTCGGCGACACCGAGCTCGTCATCGACGTCCCGGACGGCGACTACACGGTCGACCTGGTCGCGGGCGACGCGACCGAGGCGACCGACGTCTCGATCACCGTCGAGCAGATGGCGAAGGTCGCCGCGACGGCCAAGCCGGCCGGCCAGTACCTGGAGATGTCGTTCGACGTCGCCGTGGTCGACGGCCAGCTCAACCTCGACTTCTCCGGCGCCGCGCCAAAGGTCAACGCGCTGACCATCCGGCAGCAGAGCCCGCGCGCCGCCGGCCCGAAGCCCACGGTGTGGGTGACGGGCGACTCGACGGTCCAGTCGTACACCGCGGACTACGCGCCGCAGGCCGGGTGGGGCCAGATGATCGACCGGTACCTGTCCGACGACGTCGTCGTCGACAACCGCGCGATCGGCGGCCGCTCGTCGAAGAACTTCATCAGCCAGGGACGCCTGGACGAGGTCCTGCGGCTCGTGCGGCCCGGCGACTACCTGTTCGTGCAGTTCGGCCACAACGACAACACGTACGGCGTCGACGACCGGTACGCGGCACCCGCCGACTACCGCGAGTACCTGCGCACCTACGTCGATGGCGCGCGGCAGCGCGGCGCGACGCCGGTGATCGTCACGCCCGTGTCCCGGCGCTCGTTCGACGCCACGACGGGGAAGTTCAACGTCTCCTTCCCGCAGTACGTCGACGCCGCCGCGGCGCTCGCCGCGGAGACGGGCACGCCGCTCGTCGACCTGTCCGCGTCCAGCCGCGCCTACCTCGACGAGATCGGGCCGGAGGTCGCGAAGTCGGTGTTCCTGCACGTCCCCGCAGGTGTTTACCCGGGGCGGCCGGCGGGCACCGTCGACGACACGCACTTCCAGGAGTACGGCGCGATCCAGATGGCGCGCCTCGTCGCGACCGACGTGGCGGGCCTCGACGTGCCGCTCGCGGACGAGGTCGAGGGCTTCGAGCCCCCGGCCGAGGTCCCGGCCGCCCCCGCCGGGGTGGTCGCGGGCAACGTGTCCAACGCGGGGGTGCAGCTCACGTGGACCGCCGTCGAGGGCGCGGACGTCTACCGCGTCTACCGCAAGGACGCCGCGGCGGGCGACGACGCGTACGCGCTGGTCGCGACGTCGACGATCGCGCAGGCGGCGGTCAGCGGGCTCGTCGAGGGGGCGTCGTACGACCTGCGGGTCACCGCGGTGAACGGTCGCGGCGAGTCCGCACCCAGTGCGACGGTCCGCGTCACGACGAAGGCCGCGCTGTACAAGTTCGACGTGCAGCTCGCCGGCTCGCCGGTGATGCCGGGCTACGTCGAGGCCAACCAGAACAGCCGGTACACCCCGGAGACCGGGTGGGGCTGGCTGGACCCGACCGGTATGGGCGGTCGTGACCGCGGCGTGAACTTCCCGACGCCGCCGAACGACCTGCAGCGCGACTTCCTGCTGCCCGGCCCGCAGCACGTGTTCGCCGTCGACGTGCCGGACGGCTCGTACGCGGTCAAGACGTACAACGGCGACTGGATCGGCACGTCGCGCTCGAACGTGCAGATCGAGGGCAAGGACTGGGGTGCGTCGAACGCGGGCGCGGGCGGTGTCTCCGAGAAGGTGTCGCAGCCGGTTCTCGTCACCGACGGGCAGCTCTCGATCGTCATGACGGGCACCTCGTCGCGGCTCAACGGCATCGAGATCACGCCGCTGCTGCTCGCCCCGCAGGACCTCGTGCTCGACGGCGTCACCATCGACGGCTCGTCCGTCGCGGTCGCGCTGTCCTGGACCGGCACCGACGACTCCGCCGGGTACCGCGTCTACCGGCAGTCCGACGGCGCGACCACGCCCGTCGTGCTCGGCGAGACGACCGACCCGGCGTTCGTCGACACCACCGCCGACGTCGGCCTGCGCTACGCGTACCACGTCGTCGCGCTCGACCCCGCGGGGGCCGAGTCCGTGCCGACGGACGTCCTCGACGTGACGACGGTCGACCCGACCGTGCCCGTCGCGGGCGTGCCGACCGGGCTCACGCTCGGGGCGGTGCACAAGAACGACGTGACGTTCCGGTGGACCCCGGTCGACGGCGCGCTGTTCTACCAGGTGTACCGGGCCGAGTCCGTCGACGGGCCGTTCGAGCTCGTCGGGCGGGCGCCGTCCGCGACCTACACCGACACGGGCGTCCTCACGACCATCGCGTACACGTACCGGGTCGCGGCCGTGAACGCGGGCGGCGTGTCCGCGCCGTCGCTGCCCGTGACGTCGCCCGCCGTGACGACGCTCGCCCGGCAGGCCGAGCGGCTCGACCGGTCGCCCGTCGCGGTCGTCACGGACGGCGGCGTGTACGTCGGGTGGCGGATGCTCGGCACCGACGCCGCGTCGGTCGCGTTCCACGTCTACCGGGACGGCCGCCGGCTCACGACGTCGCCGCTCGGCGGCACGACCAACACGCTCGACGCGGGCGGCACGGCGTCGTCCGTGTACCGCGTGAGCAGCGTCGTCGACGGCATCGAGCGCTGGGCCACCGCCGAGTTCCGGCCCTGGTCGCAGCAGCACCTCGACGTGCCTCTCGACAAGCCCGCCGACGCCTACGCGAAGGACGGGCAGCCGTACACGTACAGCGCCAACGACGTGTCCGTGGGCGACCTCGACGGCGACGGGCAGTACGAGCTCGTCGTCAAGTGGGACCCGTCCAACTCGAAGGACAACTCGCAGGCCGGGTACACCGGCAACGTCTACCTCGACGCGTACGAGCTCGACGGCACGCGGCTGTGGCGCGTCGACCTGGGCCGCAACATCCGGGCCGGTGCGCACTACACCCAGTTCCAGGTGTTCGACCTCGACGGCGACGGCCGGGCGGAGGTGACCGCGAAGACCGCCGACGGGACCGTCGACGGCGTCGGCACGGTCATCGGTGACGCGCGCGCCGACTACCGCAACTCCGGTGGGTACGTCCTGACCGGGCCCGAGTTCCTCACCGTGTTCGACGGGCGCTCCGGCGCCGCGGTCGACACCGTCGACTACACGCCGCCGCGCGGCGACGTCTCCGCGTGGGGCGACGCCTACGGCAACCGCGTCGACCGGTTCCTCGCCGGCGTCGCGTACCTCGACGGCGAGCACCCGTCGCTCGTCGTGAGCCGCGGGTACTACACGCGGACCGTCATCGCGACGTACGACTTCGACGGCGCGCAGCTCGTCAGGCGGTGGGTGTTCGACTCGGACACCGAGGGCGACCGGTACAAGGGCCAGGGCAACCACAACCTGTCCGTGGCCGACGTCGACGGTGACCAGAAGGACGAGATCGTCTTCGGGTCGATGACCGTCGACGACGACGGCGACCCGCTGTACGTCACCGGGCTCGGGCACGGCGACGCGCTGCACGTGTCCGACCTCGACCCGTCCCGCCCCGGCCTGGAGGTGTTCGCCGCCCACGAGGAGGCGCCCTCGTCGAAGGGCATCGGGGCGACGTTCCGCGACGCCCGCACCGGAGACGTCCTGTGGTCGATGCCGGCCGCCAAGGACACCGGGCGCGCCGCGTCCGGCGACATCGACCCGGCCCACCCGGGCGCGGAGTCGTGGGCGGTCGTCACCGACGGCACGTGGAACTCGCGTGCCGGTGAGCTGCGCGCCGCCGACGGCGAGCTGCTCGGCACGACCATCCCCGCGGCGAACTTCCTCACCTGGTGGGACGGCGACCTGCTGCGGGAGGTCACGGACCACGACTGGGACGTCGCGACCTCCACCGGGGTCCCGACGATCGCCAAGTGGTCGCCGGCCGACGGGACGGCGCACGAGGTCTACCGGGCCACGGGCACACGCTCGAACAACGGCACCAAGGGCACGCCCAACCTCCAGGCCGACCTGTTCGGCGACTGGCGGGAGGAGCCCGTCACGCGGCTCGACGACTCGTCCGCGCTGCGCATCGCCACGACCGTCGACGTCACGGCGCACCGCCTGCGGACCCTGCAGTCCGACCCGGTGTACCGGCTCGGCGTCGCGTGGCAGAACACGGCGTACAACCAGCCGCCGCACACGTCGTACTTCCTCGGCGACGGCATGACGACGCCGCCCGCGCCGTCGCTCCTCCTCACGGGGGCCGACCCCGGGCCGGCCGAGCGGGTGCCCGGCCCGGCGACCGCGGCGCCCGCGCGCGGGGCGCTCTCGTCGGACAGCTGGGACGGCGACGGCGCGTACACGGTGGCCGTCAACGTCTGGTGGGGGCAGAACGCCCACACCGTGACGCTGCTGGAGAACGGCGTGGAGGTGGCGCGGCGGGACTTCGTCGACGTGACCCCGTCCGCGCAGTCGGCGGCGTTCCAGGTCGACGGCCGCAGGAACGGCACCTACGTCTACACCGCGGTGCTGACCAACCAGCACGGGTCGACGACGACCGCACCGCTCACCGTCGTCGTGAGCAAGGCGAACCCGGCGACCCCGGTGCTCAGCCACGACAACTGGGACGGAGACGGCACGTACACCGTCACGACGAACCTGTGGTGGGGCACCAACGCGACCGAGTACCGGCTCTACGAGGACGGCGTGCTCGTCGACACGCAGGCGCTCACCGCGAACGGCCAGCACGCCCAGAAGGCGACGACGGCCGTCACCGGGCGGGCCGTCGGGACGCACGTCTACCGGGCCGAGCTGTCCAACGCGGCCGGGACGACCAGCAGCACCGAGCTGAAGGTGGTGGTCCGCCGCTGACCTGGTGCGCGGACGGGCCGGCCGCTGACACCGGCCCGCCTGCGCTCGCGCGCGACGCCCCGCCCGGATCCGTCCGGGCGGGGCGTCGGCGTCCGAGGTGCCCCGTACGGTGTCGGTCATGACGACCGAGCAGCTGCAGTTCGACACGACGATCGGCGTGGAGGTCAAGGGCGAGACCTGGAACTGCGTCGAGATCCCCGGCTCGGCCGAGTTCTTCGGGACCGGCAGGACCGTCCGCGTCGACGCGACCATCGACGACGTCGTCCTGGAGGACGTCGGCGCCATGGTCACCGGGACGGGCGGCCACATGGTGTCGCTGAGCGCGAAGATCCGTCAGCGCCTCGGCAAGGACGTCGGCGACCCGGTGGCGGTCACCATCGTGAAGCGCTGAGTCCCCGCCCCGCGCGTCTTCCCGGCCGAGGTCAGACGCGGACGACGACCTTGCCGCGGACGTGGCCGGACGCGCTCGCCTCGTGCGCCGCGGCCGCGTCGGCCAGGTCGAACACCTCGGCGACCTCGACCTTCACCTGGCCGCCGTCGATCAGCGCGCCGAGCGCCTCGAGGTCCGCGGTGTCGGGCCGGACCCACACGTGGTGCCCCCCGAGCTCGTCGCGGGCGCGCGGGTCCGTGATCGACGCGACGGTGCCGCCGGGCGCGAGCAGCGCGGGGGCCGTCGTGATCGCGTCGGGGCTGCCGAAGTCGAGCACGACGTCGACGCCCTCGGGGGCGAGCGCCCGGACGCGGTCGACGAGCCCGTCGCCGTACGTCACGGGCTCCGCGCCGAGTCCGCGCAGGAAGTCGTGGTTCCGCTCGGAGGCGGTGCCGAGGACGCGCGCGCCCAGGGCCTTCGCGATCTGCACCGCGAACCCGCCGACGCCGCCCGCCGCCGCGTGCACCAGGACGGTCTGCCCGGACGTGACGCCCGCGCGACGGATCGACTGGTAGGCGGTGAGGCCCGCGAGCGGGACGGCCGCGGCCTCCTCGAACGTCAGGCTGGACGGCTTGCGAGCGAGCGTCCGGACCGGCGCGGACACGTACTCGGCGAACGTCCCGCCGTGCACCCAGTCCTTGCGGACGTAGCCGAACACCTCGTCGCCGACCTGGTACTCGGGGGTGTCGAGGCCGACCTTCTCGACGACACCCGCGACGTCCCAGCCCGGCACGACCGGGAACTGCACGTCCATGATCGGGTCGAGGTAGCCCGCGCGGACCTTCCAGTCGACCGGGTTGACCGACGCGGCCCGCACCCTGACCAGCACGCTGTCGGCCCCGACCTTGGGGGTCGGCTGCTCGGTGAGCTCGAGGACTTCGGCGCCGCCGTAGCGGGAGTAGGTGATCGCACGCATGCCCCTCCCAGCACCCCCTCCCGCCCCCGATATTCCACGCCGCCCCCCGATGCCACCGACATCACACCCGCCCCGCCCCACCTCGCCCGACCCCGCCCCGCCACCCATCCCCGTCCCACCCACCCGCCCCACCCCTCCCACGCCGAGTTCGTCACTTCGTGCCGAGTTCGTCACCTGCAACTCACGACCTCGGCGCAAACTCACGAACTCGGCGACGGAGGAAGGGAGGCGGGGGTCAGGGGGTGGGGGTGGTGCGGGGGACGATCGTCAGGGGCCAGGGGTGGCGGCGGAGTGCCGGGCGGAGGCCGCCGACCTGCGCGAGCGCCGCCGCGACGAGGGCGGTCGCGAGCAGCGCGAGGACGCCGGTGACGACGAGCCCCGCCCGCACGCCGAGCCACTCGGTGAGCCAGCCCTGCAGCAGCCCGCCCAGCGCGTGACCGCCGAGCAGCAGCGGCGAGTAGAGGGCGAGGACGCGCCCGCGGATCGGCTGGTCGGCGGTGAGCTGGACGAGGGTGTTCGCCGCCATGAGGAACAGCAGCGTCGCGCCGCCGACGACGGCGAGCATGACGAGGAAGACGGCGTGCGTGGGGGACAGCGCGGCGAGGGCCTCGGTGACGGCGAACAGGCCGGACGCGACGACGACGTTGCGCGACCGCAGGCGCAGGTACCGCCCGCCGAGCACGACACCGACGAACGCCCCCGCGGCGCTGACCGCGTTGTAGAGCCCGAACCCGGCGGCGCCGGTGTGCCAGACGTCCTGCGCGAACGCGGTGAGGACGACGGGCCCGTTCATGCCGAGGGCCCCCATGAGGCCGGCGAGGGCGATGACCCAGGCGAGGCGCGGCCGGTCGAGCACGTACCGCACACCCTCCCGGACCTGGCCGCGGGCACGCGGGACGCGCGGTGCGGGGTGCAGCTCGCGGGTCCGCATGGACGCGACGAGCGCGACGACGCACAGCGCGACGACGCCGTTGACCGTGAACGCCCACCCTTCACCCCAGTGCGAGATGACGAACCCGGCGAGCGCGGGTCCGAGGAGTCCGCCGGCCTGCCCGATCGCGTTCATCGTGCTGACCGCCTTCTGCAGGCCCTGGTCGCCGACGATCTCGCTGACGAGCACCTGCCGGGACGGCTGGTCGACGGACGCGACGACGCCGAGCAGCACGGCGACGACGTAGAGGTGCCAGACGGCGACGACTCCGGTCAGCGTGAGCGCGGCGAGGACGACCGCGAGGACGGCGTTGGCGGTCTGCGCGACCTCGATGAGCCGCCGCTTGTCGTACCGGTCGGCGAGCAGCCCGCCGAAGGGTCCGACGACGAGCATCGGCAGGAACTGGAGCGCGACGAGGACCCCGACCGCGGCGGAGCTGCCGGTGAGCTCGAGGACGAGCCAGTCGGTCGACATGCGGACCATCCACATGCCCGTGCCGCCCAGGAGCTGGGCGCCGACGAGCAGGCGGAAGTTGACGAGGCGGAGGATGCTGCGGCCCGACGAGCGCTCGGGGTCGCTCGTCGGGCCGGGGT
>NZ_BIMR01000112.1 GCF_004306155.1 Cellulomonas biazotea | reverse complement strand
GGTGGCCGGCGGCGAGGAGCGGGCCGACGAGGTCGGTGAGCTGCCCCTGGTGCCCGCCCCACCCGTGCACCAGGTAGACGCGTGGCCCGTGGTCGCCCCAGGTGCGCCCGGCGACGTCCCCGTTCCCGACGCGCAGGCTCCAGGGCGTGCCGCCGGGGCCGACCTCGGCGTCGCGCGCGCCGGCGGGTCGGCACCACAGGTAGAGGGCGACGCGGGCGACGGCGGCGGGCGCGACGCGGTCGAGCAGGGAGACGGCGGTCCGGACGCCGCGCGGCAGCCGCACGTGGGAACGAACGGTCGTGCTATTTTCGGTCGCTGCCAGGGTCACGAGATCCTCCAGGGTGCGTCGGTGCCGACCGACCGGGCCGGGGTGGGCGAAGGCGTCAGGCGGGTGCGACGGGTGCGACCGGCGCGACGATCCCCGCGACCAGCCGCTCGAACGCGTCCCGCGTCCGGTGCTCGGCCGCCGGGTCGCGCAGCAGCCGGTAGGCGTGGAAGTGCGCCAGCATGACGCCGTACAGGTCGTGCGCGAACTGCTCGGGGGCCAGGTCGTCGCGGAACTGCCCCTCCTTCACGCCCGCGCGGTACATCTGCGAGATCGCGTCGACGAGGTCCCAGTGGTCGCGCACGAGCTGGTCGCGCACGGCTCCGGGGTCGTCGTCGAACTCGGTCGCGGCGGACACGAACAGGCACCCGGCCGCGCTGGCCTGGGACGTCGCGAGCCACCGCTCGAACAGCTCGCGGACGCGCGGCACCCCGCGTGGCGCGGCGAGGGCGGGTCGGACGACCTCGTCGACGAAGGACTCCCGCGCGCGGCCCAGGACGGCGAGCTGCAGCGCCTCCTTGGACCGGAAGTGCGCGAACAGCCCGCTCTTCGACATCTCGGTGGCCGTCGCGAGCGAGCCGATCGTCAGGCCGGCGACGCCGATGCGCCCGGCGATCTCGACCGCCCGGTCGACCACCGCCTGCCGCGTCTCGTCGCCCTTGCCCATGTCGCAGTTCTAGCACGATCGTGCGGAACCTGGAACCCCCGGGCGGACTGCGTCGCTGCCCGGTCGGTCGCCCGATGAGGCCGCGGGACAGGAGGACGCCGTACGTACGGTGCACGCCAGACGACGTCGCCCCCGGGAGCACCGTGAAGGACCCGCAGCCGAGCACCGCCGAGGTCCGTCGCGCCCCACGCCCGGCGACGATCCCCGGGGTGCCACCCGCGGGGATCGCCGCCGCGCAACGGCTCGTCGGCAACCGCGCCGTCACGCACCTGCTGTCCGGCCTCGCTCGCCCGTCGTCCGTTCCCGCACCCGTGCAGCGCACGATCGAGGACAAGAAGAAGCAGCCGGTGACGTGGGCCAACCTCCAGGCCATGAGCACCGTGACGAGCGCGCCGCGCTGCGTCCAGCTCGTCATCCAGTTCTGGTCGCAGACGCCGAACCCCGCGACACCCGTCGTCTTCACGAGCCAGAAGGCCCTCGTCACGGACGCCCGGGCCGCGGTCGCCGACATGCCCGCCGCGTTCGCCGCCTGGCTCGACCACGACACGATCAAGGAGTTCCGCGTCTCCCTCAAGCGGCTCACCCTGACCCCGTCGGCGACGTTCGCGACCGCGCTCCAGGACCGCGAGCGCGACCTCCTGCAGGCCTGGACCACCGCGCTGGGACCGACGCCGTCCCTCCCCGCGGCCCAGCACGACGCGAAGTACAGCACGCCGGCCGACCTCTCGACGCGTCCCGCGGCGGCGACCGGCCGCGACGACGGCGCCTGGCACTCGGTGTCGTCCAACCTCCCGGGCGTCAGCGGGAAGTCGACCGGCTCCGTCAACCACGCGCTCGCCGAGGAGGCGATCGCGAACCGCGGGCTGCGGCAGCACGACGACGGCACCGCGGGGCAGGTCTGCGCGACGTGCGGGCACGTCACCGACGCGACGCAGTTCGAGGTCGACCACCAGCAGGCGTTCTCCGAGATCCGGGAGAACCTGCTCATGCTGGCCCGCGCGATGGCGCTCAACGCGACGCTGTACACCGACATCCAGAAGACCACGCCGTCGTTCGCCCGGTTCTTCCAGACGACGGGGACGCCGGGGTCCTTCGGCTGCGAGGTCGTCCTCACCGCGGAGGCGGTGCACGTCTACTCGAACGACATCGGCAACCTCATGCGCATCTGCCGCCGCTGCAACGGCGCGTGGGGCAAGAGCGACATGGACATGTTCGCGTGGTTCCGGTCCTCGCCGTACTTCGGGCAGCCGTTCATCGACGCGAACGCCCCGCCGCCCGGGCCCACCACGATCATCACGCGGACCAAGACGGGCGGGGGGTGGGGACAGGCCGCCCGCGACTGGTTCGCCACCCACCACCTCCCCGCGCTCCAGCAGCAGTTCGTCCTGGACGCCGCGCGGCGCTTCCTGCACAAGCAGCTGACCAAGCAGTCCCGCACCGGGGTCAAGGCGCTCGGCGAGACCGACCCGGTGAAGAAGGCCGCGCTCGAGCAGAAGGCGGACTCCCTCACCGGCCGCAACGCCGCGTTCCTCGGAGGGATCTCGGCCGACCAGCGGTACTTCAGCGGCGAGCTGACGGGCGAGCCGACGCCGTTCGCCCCCGGGTCACCGGGCATCTGGGAGCAGGAGCACGAGCAGGTCGCCACCAAGCGGGAGAAGCGCAAGAAGCACGAGGCGACCGCCGCCACGACGCCCTACCAGGACGGCTACGGGCACGGGAGCACCAACGCGACGTCCAGCGAGGCGACGCACAGCGGCGACCCCGCCACGCTCGCGGCGTACCGGCAGGGGTACGCCGACGGCCGGGCCGACTACCTCGCACGGTTCGCGGAGGGCGTCCGTCTGGCGCTCGGCGTCGCCGACCCCGCGACCCTCCCCGCGCTCGCGACGACCGTGACCGACCCGGCGACGGGGGACGGCGTCCGCGAGACCACGCTCAACCGCATCCACGCGGTCACCCTGGGCAGGACGGCGGGGGCGGCGAGGACGCCGCCCGACACGTCGTCGATCCCGCGCGGGACGCCGTCGACCGCAGTGCTCCTGGACGACTACCTGCAGGGGTACACCGCGGGGATGACCGGCGCCGTCGCGCCGACGGGCAGCGGCTCGACGACGTCGTGACGCGGACCGCCGGCCGGTGCCGGCACCCCGGCTCGGTGCGCGACGCCGACGGGCCGGCCGGAGGAGGGGATCCGGCCGGCCCGTCGGGCGCGGCGCGTCAGGTCGGCGCCAAAGCCGAAGCCGACGCCGACTCAGGTCAGCGCAGGTACACGCTCGGCTGCGCGGGCAGCGCGAACGGCGTCCCGAGGAAGAACCCCGGGTGCGGCGGCTGGTTGTACGCCGTGTTCTGCCACGCGATCGCGACCCGGTACTGCTGGTCGTGCAGCAGCGTCCAGACGCGGGTGTCGGTGACGATCGGCGTCGCGTAGATCCGCAGGGCGGAGTCGTCCGACCTCGCCCAGATCACCTCTTCCCGCCAGTCGCCGAGGATGTCGCCCGACAGGACCGGCGTCGCCTTGGTGCCGTTGTTGCTGTGCACGTCGGAGCCCGTGAGCAGGCGGGTGTCGCCGCCCGTGCCGTACTTGTCGATGCGGGTGCCGTCGAGCAGCTCGCGCGTCGCGTCGCCGTCCCACCACGCGAGGAAGTTCGCCGACGAGGGCTTGCGTGCCACGGCCGTCCCGGACGTGTTGCGGAGCTGGCTGTCGGACGACGACCACGACTCGGCGCCGGCGCTGCCGGACCAGATGTCGCCCGAGACACCGCGCCCGTTGTCGGTCGTCGCGGCCGTCTTCCACAGGATCTGGCCCGTCTTGGCGTCCGCCATCCACGCGTCGGGCTGGCTCGTCGACTCCGTGACCTTGTAGTACTCGAGCCCCGGACGCGTCGGGATCAGGTCGCCCAGGTGCGCGGCGTCGCCGTGCCCAGTCCCCGTGTTCCACAGGCGCGCGCCGTTGTCGTCGATGGCCGCGGCGCCGTAGACGATCTCCTGGCGCCCGTCACCGTCGACGTCGCCGACCGTCAGCGAGTGGTTGCCCTGCCCCGCGTACGCGCTGTTGCCCGACGCGCTCGAGTCGAACGTCCACCGCCGCGTCAGGGTGCCGTTGCGGTAGTCCCACGCGACGACGACTGCCCGCGTGTAGTAGCCGCGCGCCATGATGATCGACGGCCGGACGCCGTCCAGGTACGCCGTCCCGGCGAGGAACCGGTCGACCCGGTTGCCGTACGAGTCGCCCCAGCTCGACACCGTGCCGCGCGGCGGCACGTAGTCCGTCGTCGCACCGATCGCGCCCGTCTGGCCGTCGAACACCGTGAAGTACTCCGGCCCGGACAGGACGTACCCCGAGGAGTTGCGGTAGTCGGCCGACGAGCTGCCGATGACCTGGCCCGTGCCCGACCGCGTGCCGTCGGCCGTCTTCATCGCGACCTCGGCCTTGCCGTCGCCGTCGTAGTCGTACACCTGGAACTGCGTGTAGTGCGCGCCCGCCCGGATGTTGCGGCCCAGGTCGATGCGCCACAGGCGCGTGCCGTTCAGCCGGTACGCGTCGACGTACACGTTGCCCGTGACGCCCGACTGCGAGTTGTCCTTCGCGTTGGTCGGGTCCCACTTGAGGACGACCTCGAGCTGGCCGTCGCCGTCGAGGTCGCCGACCGAGCCGTCGTTCGCGACGTAGTCGGTGCCGGGCTTCGAGATCGGGACGTCGAGGTAGCCGTTGGCGAACGTCAGCGACGTCGCCGACGCGGCCTGCTCGGTCCCGTTCACGACGGCCCGCACCGTGTACGTCGCGCTCGCCGACGCCCCCGCGTCGACGTAGTTCGTCGAGCCCGTGACGGGCGACGCGTTCACCTTGGTGCCGCCGCGGTACACGTTGAACCCGGTCGACGCCGCCTCCGTGCCGAGCAGGCGCCACTGCACGAGGTTGTTCGAGCCGGACCGCACGCTGATGAGGCCGCGGTCGAGGTCCTCGGCCTGCCACGCACCGCTCGGCGGCGTCGTCGTCGTGGGCGTCGGGGTGGGGGTCGGCGTGGTCGTGGCCGTCGGAGTCGGGGTGGGCGTCGTCGGCGTCGGCGTCGGGGTCGTCGTCGGGGCCGTCCCCGTGCACGCCGTGCCGTTGAGCGCGAACGACGTCGGCGCCGTGTTGGCCGTGCCGTTCCACGTCCCGTTGAACCCGAACGACGTCGAGCCGCCCGTCGCGAGCTGCGCGTTGTAGCCCGCGTCCTTGACGCTGACGCTCGCACCCGACTGCGACGCGACGCCGTTCCACGCCTGCGAGACGGTCTGTCCCGCCGGGAACGCCCAGGTGAGCGTCCAGCCGTTGACGGCGTCGCCGAGGTTCTCGATCTTGACGTCGCCGCCGAAGCCCGCGCCCCACTGGTTGGTCACGGTGTAGGTCACGCGGCAGGCGACGGCGGCCTGCGCGCTCGTGGCGGCGACGAGGCCGCCTGTCGCCATCGTGGCGGCGGCGAGGAGTCCCGCGGCCGCGCGTCGTGCTGTCATGGCTTCCCCTTCACGGTCGGCTGCCGGGCGTCGTCACCGCGGCGTCGGGACCCGCACCGCCCGACGTCGGGTGGGCGCGGTCGTCCAGGGACCGACCGTAGGGAAGCGCTCGCCGGGGGTCACCCCTCGGACGGGCGGTGAAGCGTTTCGGGTTTGAACGATTCATGACGACGGCGGCTGCGCCGACGGCGAGGGCGCGGGCGCCGGCCGCCGGCGTGACGCCCCCGCCGGTCAGCTCGCGATCTGCACGAGGTTGCCGCACGTGTCGTCGAGCACCGCGATCGTCACCGGCCCCATCGCGAGGGGCGGCTGGACGAAGCGCACGCCCGCCGCGGTCAGCCGCTCGTACTCGGCCTGCACGTCGTCGACGCCGAACGACGCCGCCGGGATGCCGTCCTCGACGAGCCCCGCCTTGTACGGCCCGACGACGGGGTGCCCGTCGGGCTCGAGCAGCAGCTGGACGCCGTCGGGGTCGGCCGACGAGACGACGGTCAGCCACCGGTGCTCGCCCAGCGGGACGTCGACCTTGGGCTCGAAGCCCAGGACGCGCGTGTAGAAGTCGAGGGCCTTGTCCTGGTCGTCGACGAAGACGCTGGTGACGGTGAGTCGGATCATCGGTCTGCTCCTCCGGGTCCTGCGGGACGGTCGCCGTCGCGCACCGGCCAGCGGCGGGCGATCTCGGCGAGCGGGGTGGTGTCCAGGTCGTGCAGCTTGTAGCGGCCCTCGCGCCGCGTGACGACGAGGCCCGCGGACTCCAGCACGTCGAGGTGCTGCGAGACGGCCTGCCGCGACGACGCCAGGCCGTGCTTCATCGTGAGCCGGGTGCAGATCTCGAAGAGCGACTGGCCGTCGCGCTCGTGCAGCTCGTCGAGGATCGCCCGTCGGGTGGGGTCGGCGAGCGCCTTGTAGACGTCGTCGGGCACGGGTCCTTTATAGGCAAGTGTTCACTTGCCTGTCAACGGCGGTGTCGATTCCGGACCCCGTCGCGCGTCACCAGGGTGCACGGTGTCCCCTGGACCCGGTGCCACCCACCCGAGCCGAAGGAGCGACATGACCGACGACCGCACCCGCTGGATGGTCCTGCTGTACGAGGACGAGCAGGCCTGGGCCGACGCCACCCCCGAGCAGCAGGAGGCCTACCTCGACCGTCACCGCGACTACGAGACCCGCGCGGGCGACCACGGCGTCGCGATCCTGTCGAGCGACGCCCTGCAGCCCACCACCACCGCGACCACGCTGCGTCCCGACGCCGACCGCACCGCCACCGACGGGCCGTTCGCCGAGACCACCGAGCATCTCGGCGGGTTCTACCTCGTCGAGGCCGCCACGCAGGACGACGTCGTCGCGCACGCGCGTCTGCTGCCCCCGTCGTACACGATCGAGGTCCGCCCCGTCGCGATCCTCTGACGCCGGCCGTCGATCCGCCGCCGGGCCGCGCGTCATCCCGTCGACACACGCCGGACGCCCCTCGCACCCAGGAGCCCGCATGACCTCGGACCACGCCCGCACCGCCCACCACCCGCGGCGCCTCGCACCGCGCCGTGCGCGGAGGCGGGCATGAGGTTCGTCGTCCTGCGCTACGGCGCCTCGGCCGAGGGGCCGTCCGGCGGCACGGACCTCCTCGACGACCTGACCGCCCCCGGAGCGGCTCCACCCGTCACGAGCGCCGGCGTCGGGCCCGACCTCACCGACGACGCCGCGATCACCGGCGCGCTCGCGCGGATCGCGGCGGGCTCGCGCAGCCTGCGCGACGACCTCGCCACGCTCGCCGCCGTGCTGGGTGTCACGACCGTGCTCGACGAGCAGCTCGGCTCCCCCGACGTCGCGACGACCGTCCGCTCGCGCGCCCAGGGCCTCACCCTCACCGACGGCCCGGCCGCGACGCCCGACGGCCCGCTCGTCGGACTGCACGTCCTCGACGCACCCGACCTCGACGCGCTCGTCGACGTCCTCACCCTGCTCCCCGCAGGCACCTTCGAGGTCCACCCGGTGGTCGCCGCATGACGGGCGCCGAGCAGGCCGCCGCAGACGCCCTCGCCGACGCGTGGCACACGCACTGGTCGCGGCTCATCGCGCTGCTGATCGGCCAGTACGGGCGTCCCGACCTCGCCGAGGACGCGGTGTCCGACGCGCTCGAGTCGGCCGCTCGGCACTGGCCCGTCGACGGCGTGCCCGCGAGCACGGGAGCCTGGCTGCTGACTGCGGCCCGCCGACGGGTGCTCGATCGCCTGCGGTCGGAGGCGGTGCAGCGCCGCAAGGCCCCGCTCATGGTCGTCGACGACGAGATGCGGGCCGCGGCCGCGGCGGCCGTCGACCCCGGGGCGCACGTCGCCGACGAGCAGCTGCGCCTCGTGTTCGCGTGCTGCCACCCCGCGATCGCCCCCGACGACCGCGTCGCGCTGACCCTGCGCTTCGTCGTCGGGCTCTCGACGGCCGAGATCGCGCGCCTGCTGCTCGTCCAGGAGTCGGCGATGGCGGCCCGTCTGACCCGCGCGAAGAAGCGCCTCGCCGCCTCGGGCATCCCCTTCGCGACCCCGCCGACCGACCGCCTCGACGAGCGGCTCGACGTCGTCGCGACCGTCGTCTACCTGGCCTTCACGTCGGGCTACCAGCCCGGCGCGGGCGACGTCCCGCTGCGCGTCGACCTGGGCGACGAGGCGATCCGCCTGCTGCGCGTGCTCGACGGCCTGCTGCCCGACCGTCCCGTGGTGCGCGCGCTGCTCGCCCTCCTGCTGCTGCAGCACTCCCGCCGCGACACCCGCCTCGACGCGGCCGGTGCCCTGGTCCTGCTCCCCGACCAGGACCGCACCCGCTGGCACCAGGACGAGATCACCGAGGCCCTGACCCTCCTGTCCACCCTCACCCCCAAGGTCACCCCGGCTCCCCCGCCCACCCCTCCTGTCACGGAACCACGGACTGCGGCACGCGCGTCGGCAACCCCCACGCCGCCCGCGCCGTCCGACCCCGCGACCTCCACGCCTACGCCGTCCGACCCCGCGGCTCCCGCCCCCGCTCGACGCCCGTACCCGCCCATGTCGCGCCTCGCCCGCGAGTACGTCCTGCAGGCGCTCGTCGCCGCCGAGCACGCGGCGGCGCCGACGTCGCAGGACACCCGCTGGGACGTCGTCGCGGTCCGCTACGCCGAGCTCGAGCGGCTCACGGGCTCGCCGGTCGTCCGGCTGGCCCGCGCGGTCGCCGTCGCCGAGGCGGAGGGTCCCGACGCCGGTCTGCGCCTGCTCGACGGCCTCGACGAGGCCCTCCCCCGCCTGCACCGGGTCCCGGCGGTCCGCGCCGAGCTCCTGACCCGCGCCGGCCGCCCGGCAGCCGCCGCCGCGTCGTACCGCCACGCCCTCACGCTGGTCACCAACCCGACAGAACGCGCCCACCTCGAGTCCCGCCTCTCCTCCACCCTCACCCCACCCCCACCCCCGCCTTAGCACCACGCCACCCTCAACCTCCCGACCCCCCTCGGCCCCACGGGCGGCGGCCGAGCTCGCTGGTCGCAGTCGAGGTCGTCGGTCCCGGTCGAGTTCGCCGTCTGCAGCAAGCGAACTCGGCAGCGACCGGCGAACTCGACGCCCCTACTGGAGGTAACGGCGCGGCGTGAGCGGCGTCGGCTGGGGAATCAGACGATGGACGCGGGACACCAGGTCGCCCCGCACGAGGTCCTCCTTCGTGACACGGAGGACCCGCCACCCCGCCTCGACGATCGCGTCGTGCCTCCGCTTCTCGCGGGCGAGGGCGTCGGCGTCCGCGCGGTACTTGGACCGGCCGTCGTACTCGAGGAGCAGCCGCCACTCCTCCCACCCGAGGTCACCCCAGTAGCTTCCGAGCCGGGTCGCGACGCGGACCTGGGTGGTCGGCGCCGGCAGACCGGCTCGGAGCAGGAGGTAGCGGGTACCCGACTCTCCCGCGGACTCCGCCCCGCCGTCCGCGGCCCCGACGACGGCGCGCGCACGGTGGACGCCCCGGCGCCCGGCCCGCTCGTCGAGCAGCATCGCGAGCACCTCCGGGTCGACGCCCGCTCGCAGGGCCGCGTCCGCGACGACGAGCCCGTGGAGAGCAGGCAGCGCGGCCGCGCAGTCGACGACGGTGCGCGCGAGCGACGTCACGGGCAGTCCGTCGAGCACCGCCCGGTCGCGCTCGGTCGGGCATCCGTGGTGCCACCGGACCACCGGGTCGGCGCCCAGGCCACGGCGGTGCTGATGGAGGACGTGCGTCGCCGCCGGCAGCCGCCAGAGGGGCAGGCCCCAGACCAGCGCCGCCGACTCGTGCGAGAACCAGTGCGGCGCGGCGAGCCGCTCGTGGATCCCCACGATGCGCGCGTGCTCGACCGCGCGGGCACGCGCGGCCCCCGGCTCGTCGGCAGCGGCGGTGGGCAGGTAGACCCCGCGGGCCACCCGCTCCCACTGCCCGCTGCGGACGTGGCGACGCACCTCGTCCGGCGGTCGCTCGGCTGCCCGGATGACGTCAGGGCGTCGGCCGGGCGTGGGGACGAGGAGGTCACCGGGGCGGCGAGGCATCCCCGGACGCTCGCATCACGACCACCCCGACACCCCGCCGACCGAGCAAACCTGTGAGGACACCGCCGACCCGACACCCCTGTGCACCGCTCACCACAGATCGACCTCCCCGCCGGCCACCGAGTTCGCCGCCTCGCTCCGAGTTCGCCGACTCGGTCCGAGTTCGCCGACTACGACAAGCGAACTCGGCCCGAGCTGACGACCTCGAGGGCGGGGTGGGCGCGTGGGGGTGGCGTGTGGGGGGGGGGAGGGGCCGACGCGGTCAGCCCAGGAGGAGGAGGGTCAGGAGGGTGAGGTTGAGGGCGACGACCAGGGCCACGACCAGGACCAGGACCGCGTGCAGCCACGGCCCGTTGCGGTCGGCGCCCATGAGGGTGCGGTCGCGGGTCAGACGGACCAGCGGGATGACGGCGAACGGGATGCCGAAGCTCAGGACGACCTGGCTGAGGACGAGGGTCCACGTGGGGTCGGCGCCGACGGCGAGCAGGACGATCGCGGGGACGAGGGTGACGACGCGCCGGGCGAGCAGCGGGAACTGCCGGTGCAGCAGGCCCTCCATGATCGTCGCGCCGGCGTAGGCGCCGACGGACGTGGACGCCAGCCCGGAGGCGAGCAGGCCGACGGCGAACGCGATGCCGATGCCGGGGCCGAGCGCGCTGACGATCGCGGCGTGCGCTCCCTCGATCGTGTCGGTGCCTTCGACACCGCGCAGGCTGGACGCGGCGAGCAGCAGCAGGCCGATGTTGACGACGCCGGCGATGACGAGCGCCCCGCCGACGTCCCAGCGGGTGGCGCGCAGCAGGTGGACGCGGCCCTCGCCGGCGGGCGCGTGGCCGTGCCGGTCGCGGACGAGGGCGGAGTGCACGTAGATGGCGTGCGGCATGACGGTCGCACCGAGCATGGACGCGGCGAGGAGCACGGAGTCGGTGCCGTCGAACCGGGGCACGAGCCCGGACAGGACGCCGCGGGCGTCGGGCGGGCTGACCAGCAGGCCCGCGAGGAAGCCGACGGTGATGACGGCGAGCAGGGCGACGACGACGGCCTCGAACCGGCGCTGGCCGTACACGTTCTGGGTGGCGAGCAGCACCATGGAGACGACACCGACGATGAGCCCGCCGAGGGGCAGCGGGACGCCGAACAGGAGCTGGAGGGCGATGGCACCGCCGACGACCTCGGCGATGTCGGTCGCGGCGGCGACGAGCTCGGCCTGCCCCCAGAACGCGAGCCGCGGTCCGCGGCGCATGCGCTTGCCGAGCACGCCGGGCAGGGAGTCGCCGGTGACGAGCCCGAGCTTGGCCGACTGGTACTGGACGAGCACGGCCATGACGTTGGCGGCGACGAGCACCCACAGCAGCAGGTACCCGTAGCGGGCGCCGGCGGTGAGGTTGGCGGCGACGTTGCCGGGGTCGACGTAGGCGATGGCGGCGACGAACGCGGGTCCGAGGAGCAGCGGGGTGCGCCGCAGCGAGCGGGTGGGCGTCGTCGCCCCGCGCTCGACGTCGACTCGGGTCACGGCGTCCTCCAGGAAAGTTCGGGTACCCGAAACTCTATACCCGGACGACCGGATCCTCGCGTCTGCGACGCGTCAGGACGGGCGAGGGCTCAGGCCGCCTCGACCTCGCGCACCCACCGCGTCGCCCCCGGCGTGAACCCGACCTTCGCGAAGTACTCGCGCATCTGCGGCGCAGGCTCGACCTGCAGCACGCGCAGCCCGTGCGCGGCGAACACGCCGCTGTGCCGGTACACGAACTCGCCGGGCGTGAAGTCGCGGAACCGCGTCGTCACCCAGTCGAGGTCGACGAGCCCCACGCCGTCGCCGACGTCCCGCACCACGACGACGCCGACGACCTCGTCGCCGCGCGCCACGAGGAACCCGTGCGCGTCGTCGGCGAGGGCGAACCCGGGCTGGAAGCGGGCGATCTCCTCGCCGTGCACGCCGAGGAAGTGCCGCAGGTACGCGTCGTCGCGGCCGACGTCGACGACGGTGTACGCGCGCTCGTCGTGCCGCTCGCGCAGCAGCCGCACGAGCCAGTACACGTCGATGATCGCGATCGCACCGTTCATCACGGCGAACGCCCAGATCCCGAACGCGGCGTTGTACCCGGTGGCGAGCACCGCACCGATGAGGTTGAGGACCCGGAACCGCAGGACCCGCGCCTGCATGAGGGACACGACCACGAGGACCGACCCGGCCCACCCGACGACTTCCAGCCACAGCATGCCCGCAGTATCGCCGCTCGGGGCCCACGGGACCCGGGACCGCACCTCACGCCGGCCCGACGGGCACCGCCGAGAGGGCACGACCGCGCCGGCCCGGCGCTGCCCCTGACGGCGACGACCGCGCCCGGAATTGCCTCGCCCCACGCCCGACCCGAGGAGCATCGTGGACGCATGACGTCATGGTCGATGCACGAGGTCCCCGTCCCCGCGTCCGTGGACGCCCCCGACGCGGGACCGCTGCTCGCGCTCACCCGGGTGACGAACGACGTCATCGCGCACGAGTGGGGCACGCGCGACTACGACCGCACGCCGCAGGAGATCCTCGGCTCGCTGCGCGACCAGGCGTACGTCCGCAAGGACCGGCTGCTCGTGACGTCCGACGAGGACGGCCCCGACGGTCCCGCGGGCACGCCGCTCGCGTACCTCGCGATGAACCTGCCGCTGCGGGAGAACACGCACACCGCGCACGTCGAGGTCGGCGTCCTCGCGCCGTACCGCAGCCGGGGCATCGGCGGGGCGCTGCACGACGAGGCGCTGCGCCGGGCCCGCGAGGCCGGCCGGCGGGCGCTCACGGGGAGCACGGACCAGCTCGACGAGCCCGCGGAGGGCCCTGCGACGCTGGTCCCGTCGACGGGCACGGGCCGGGTCGCCGCGCAGGACCCGGCGGTGCGGTTCGTCGCGTCCCGTGGCTGGCAGCTCGAGCAGGTCGCCCGCCGGTCCGTCCTGCCCGTGCCGGTCGACCCCGACATCCTGGCCCGGCACCGCGCCGCGGCGCAGGAGCACGCCGGCGACGAGTACCGCGTCGTGCACTGGGGCTCGCACGCCCCCGACGAGTGGGTCGACGAGTACGCGAAGCTCAACACGCGCATGAGCACCGACGTCCCCCTCGGCGGTCTCGACTTCGAGGAGGACGTCTGGGACGCGGAGCGGATCCGCCGGACCGAGGCGCAGTTCGTCGACCGCGGCATCGAGCTCGTCGTCGCCGCCGCGGAGCACGTCCCGACGCGCACGCTCGCCGCGTACACGACGCTCATGCTGCCGCCCGACAACGAGGAGTTCGTGCACCAGGAGGACACGCTCGTCCTCAAGGAGCACCGCGGCCGACGGCTCGGCCTGCTGGTCAAGGCCGCGAACCTCCAGCGGCTCGCCGAGGTCCGCCCCGCCGCACGCCGGATCGCGACGTGGAACGCGGAGGAGAACTCCTACATGCTCCGCATCAACATCGACCTGGGCTTCCGCCCGGCCGGCGGCTCCGGGGAGTGGCAGCTGCGCCTCGACGGCACCGACTGACCCGTCAGGCGCCGACCGCGGTGCCTGACGGCTGCGACCGGCTCCACCAGCCCGACCACCGCTCCTCGACCTCGGCGAACGTCGACTCGTCGATCCCGTACGTCGACAGCACGGCCCCGACGGTCCCGTGCGGCGGGTGGCTCGCGACGGGCGTCTCGAGGATGACGAGGAACGACTCGGTGATGCCGTGCAGCTGCAGCCCGAACTGGTGCTCCTCCTTGTAGACGAGCGTCCCGCCGAGCAGCGTCCCGTCGGGGCGTCGCGCCTGCACGTGCCCGCCGACCGGGATGCCGCGCACGCCGTGCAGGCCCGCCCGGTCGAGGAGCCGGTCGCGCCGGTCGCCCGCGTCGAGGCCGAACACCGACAACGTCCGCCGCTCCTGGCCGCGGTGGGCGCGCAGCGCGAACCGCAGCTGCTGCGCGAACTGGATCCAGCCCTCGTCGATGGGGTCGTACACGCCGTCGTAGGACGCGAGCCCGTCGTGGCTGCTGCGGGTGATCGTCAGGCGCGTGTGGCCGGGGTCGTGCGACGCGGCGGTGACCGCGAGGACGTCGTGGCTCGGCGTCGTGAGGGTGTGCACGAGGTTGTCGCCGTCGGCGCTCTGCCCCACGACCGGGGACCCGACGAAGTAGTCGCGGATCTCGGCGTCGAGCCCGTCGTAGTCCCAGCCGAACCAGCGTCGCACCAGGTCCGGCTCGCGCAGGTGCGCCCACACGGTGTGCAGGTCGGCGGGGAGGTCGAGCGACACGATCTCGCGGCGGTCGAGCGTCATCGGGCATCACCTCGGCGTCGTCGGTGCCGTGCGTCGTCGTCCGACGCCGGACACTTCCGACCGTATCCGGACCCGCCCGCGCGCGCCTCAGCAGGTCGGCGCGGCCCCGCGCGTGGGGCCGCGGGACCGGTCAGGCGGTGCCGTCGAGGGGCAGCGCCGCGACGGCGTCGGCCTCGACGGACAGCGCGACGACGCTCCCCGGGTCGAGCCGCACCCCGACGGGCGCGAGCGCGGTGACGGCGCCGATCCCGTCGACGTCGACCCGCACCTCGGACCGTCCGCGCCGCGAGGTGACGCCCAGGACGGTTCCCTTGACCGCCCCGTCCTCGACCTGGGCCCCGACCCCGCCGGCCCCGGCAACCTCGGCGGCCCCGGCAACGGCGCCCCCAGCCGCCCGGACGGAGCCCCGCGCACCCGCCCCCCGCGCCGCGTCGACGACGAACGCCCCCTCGGCCAGCGCGAGGACCGCACCGGCCCCGACGCCCCGCCCGCGGTCGTCGAGCGCGCGCCGCAGCGGCTGCGCCGCGTCGGCGTCGACGGGCACGAACGCCTCGTACCCGAGGAACTCCGCGACCCGCCGCCCGGCGGGCCGGTGCCACAGGTCGGCGGGGGTGCCGACCTGCAGCAGCCGCCCACGGTCCATGACGGCGACACGGTCGGCGACGGCGAACGCCTCGTCCTGGTCGTGCGTGACGAGGACGGCGGTCGTGCGCGTGGCGACGAGCGCGGCGCGCAGGTCGACGGCGAGGCGTTCGCGCAGGGACCGGTCGAGCGCGGACAGCGGCTCGTCGAGCAGCAGCAGCCGGGGTCGGGGCGCGAGGGCGCGCGCGAGCGCGACGCGCTGCCGCTCACCGCCGGACAGGGTGGCGACGGGTCGCGGGCCGTAGCCGCCGAGCCCGACGAGGTCGAGCAGCGCGTCGACCTGCGCGGCGCGGTCCCCGGCCGCCCACGGCCGGCCGTCGTCTCCCCGTCCCTGACCCGACCCGCGCCCGGCCGTGCGCCGCCCCGCGAGGCCGTACGCGACGTTCCCCGCGACGTCCCGGTGCGCGAAGAGCTGCCCGTCCTGGAACATCAGGCCGAACCCGCGGCGGTGCACGGGCACGTCGTCGACGGGCTCGCCGTCGAACGCGACCGACCCGGCGGCGAGCGGCTCGAGCCCCGCGACGGCACGCAGCAGCGACGACTTGCCGCACCCGGACGGGCCGAGCAGCGCGACGACCTCCCCGGGGGCGACGTCGAGCGACACCCCGTCGACGGCGGTCGTGACGTCGCGCCGTCCCGCCGGGTAGCGGACGACGACGTCGCGGACCTGCAGACCGGTCACCAGTCACCTCCGGGGCTCGACGCCCGCAGCCGCTCGCACGCGGCGACGACCCCGGCGGTGAGGACCGCGAGGACGACGGACGCCGCGAGCGCCATCTCGTAGTGGTGCTCGCCGGGCCGGCCGATGAGCCGGAAGATCACGACGGGCAGGGTCGGACGGTCGGGGCGGGCGAGGAACGACGTGGCGCCGAACTCGCCGAGCGACGCCGCGAACGCGAACCCGACGGCGAGCCCGAGGGACCGGGCCGCGACGGGCAGGTCGACGGTCGCCAGCACGCGGCCGGGCCCGGAGCCGAGCGTCGCGGCGGCCTCCCGCAGGCGGGGGTCGAGCGCACGCAGGACGGGCAGGACGGTCCGCACGACGAGCGGCACGGCGACGACGGCCTGCGCGACCGGCACGAGGACGGCCGACGTGCGCAGGTCGAGGTCCAGCCCGAAGGGCCGGTGCATCGACAGCAGGAAGCCGAAGCCGACGGTCACCGCGGACACCCCGAGGGGCAGCATGAACAGCGCGTCGAGGCCGGCGACGGCGTGCCGCCCGACGGTCCGGCGCGGGCGTCGGGACACGACGAGCGCGACGAGCCCGCCGACGACGAGCGCGAGGACGGTGGCGTCGAGGGCGACCCGCAGCGACGTGACGGTCGCGTCGAGCGCGCTGACGCCGAGGGTGTCGGCGGGCGTCGCGAGGGCCGCGTAGTGGTCGAGGCCCCAGCCGTCGTCGGTGCGCAGCGACCGCACGACGAGGTTGACGAGCGGCAGGGCGAGCAGCGCGACGACGACCGCGGTGAGGGCGGCGGCGGCGAGGTCGAGCCCGTGGCCGTCGCCGCGCGGCACCCCGGCGGGTCGGCGCAGGGTGAGCGGGCGGACGGCGGTGACCGGCTCGGACAGCGTGAGGGCGCGCTCGCGGCGGGCCCGGGCGCGACCGGCGACGAGCAGCGCACCCGCGACGACGACGAGCTGCACGACGGACAGCACCGCGGCGGCGCGCAGGTCGAGGAACTGGGTGGTCTGCACCCAGATCTCGGTCTCGATGGTGCCGAACCGCATGCCGCCCAGGACGAGGACGGTCCCGAACGCCGTCGCGCAGAACAGGAACACGAGCGACGCGGCCGACGCGATCGCGGGGGCCAGCGCGGGCAGCGTGACCGTCCGCAGCGCCCGCCACGGTGACGCGCCCAGGGCCCGGGCGGCCTGCTCGGCACGCGGGTCGAGCCGCTCCCACAGCCCGCCCACGGCCCGCACGACGACCGCGTAGTTGAAGAACACGAGGGCCGCGACGATCGCCGCGAACGTCCCGTCGAGCCGCAGGAACCCGAGCGGCCCGCCGTCGACGAGCAGCGACCGGAACGCGACGCCGACGACGACGGTCGGCAGCACGAACGGCACGGTGACCAGGGCGCGCACCGCGGTCCGGCCACGGAACGTGCGGCGGTACAGCACGTACGCGCCGGGCACGCCCAGCCCGACGGACACGACGGTCGCGATCGACGCCTGCGCGAGGGTCAGCCCGACGATCCGCCACGTCCGCGGCCGCGAGAACACGTCGACGAACCCCGACAGGTCGAGCGCACCGTCGACGACGAACCCGCGCCCGACCATGACGACCACAGGCCAGGCGAAGAACACCCCGAGGAACAGCAGCGGCACGGCGACCGCCGCGCACCAGAACGCGACGACCCCCGCCGACGCGCGCGGTCCGCGGCGACGCGCGCCCCCGCCCGGCGCACCGTGGGCGGGTGCGTCGGTCGGGGGCGGGGCGCCGGGCGGCGCGAGCGTCGCGGTCATCGGTCAGCCCGTGACGATCTCCGACCACGCGCTCAACCACTCCTCGCGGTGCGCGTCGACGTCGGCGGGCGTGACCTCGAACGGCGCGTCGGCGAGCGGCGCCCACCGGGCCCACTCCTCGGGCAGGTCGACGGCCGTGCTGACCGGGTACATGTACATCGAGCCGGGGATGTCGGCCTGGACGTCGTCGGACAGCAGGAAGTCGAGGAGCTGCTGCGCACCGTCGGGGTTCGCGGCGCCCGCGAGGACGCCCGCGTACTCGACCTGCCGGAAGCACGTGTCGAGCAGCGCACCCGTCGTCGGGGAGTTGCCGCCCTCGGGGACGGTGAACGGCGGCGACGACGCGTACGACAGCACGACCGGCCGCGGGCCACCGCCACCGCCGCCGCTGAAGTCCGTGTAGTACGCGTCGGACCAGCCCTGCGCGACCTTGACGCCGTTCGCGGCGAGGGCCGTCCAGTAGGCCTGCCAGCCGTCCTCGCCCTTCGCGCCGACCGTCGCGAGCAGGAACGCGAGGCCGGGCGAGGACGTCACGGCGCTGGGCACGACGAGCAGGTCCTTGTACTCGGGCAGCGTGAGGTCGTCGAGCGTCGTCGGCTCCGCGACGCCGTGCTCCGCGAACCAGGCGTGGTCGACGTTGAGGCACACGTCGCCGAAGTCGACGGCCGTCAGGGCGTCCGACCCGTCGACGGCGTACGTCGCGGCGTCCTCCGCTGCGGGCGCCGACGACGTGTACGGCTCGACGACACCCTCCGCGATCGCGCGCGACGCGAACGTGTTGTCGACCCCGAACACCAGGTCGCCGAGCGGGGCGTCCTTCGTCAGGACGAGCTGGTTGACGAGCGTGCCGGCGTCGCCGGGCTGCACGACCTCGACGGTCAGGCCCGACTCCTCCTCGAAGGACTCCAGCAGCCCGTCGGACAGCCCGAACGAGTCGTGCGTGACCAGCGTGACGGTGCCACCGCCCGACGCGGCCGGTGCGGGGTCGTCGCCGCCGACCGCGGAGCAGCCCGCGAGCGCGACGAGGGCCAGCGCCGCCAGGGGCGCGAGGACGGGGACGGTACGGCGGGACGTGCTCGCCATGGGTGGTGCTCCTCCTTCGTCAGCAGGAGGGGGTCACCGCGTGCGCCGCCCGGAGCCCCCGCGGGGACGCCGACGACGACCGCGGAGACTGAGAAGCCCGACTCCCTACGCCGGTGTGAGCCGGATCAGGTTCGAGGGTCTGCGGTGGTCCGCACTCTCAGCGCCCTGGCCGTCGGCGGGGCTGCCGGCGACGTGACGCTCCCCTGTCGTTCGCCCGTGATCCTACGCCCGTCCGACCAGCGGCGGAGCACCCGTGCGGCTAGCGTGGACGCAGCCCGCCCTGACCCCCGGAGGTTCACCCGTGCCTGACAAGCAGTCGACCATCGCCAAGCTCGTGGGTGTCGGTGCCGCGCTCGGCGCCGCCTGGGTCGCGCAGCAGATCGTCACGCAGTCGTGGAAGGCCGCGTCCGGCCACAAGCCGCCGAAGCCCGAGGACGAGGGCGACGCCCGCCTCGGCGAGGTCATCGCGGCCGCCGCGATCACCGGGGCGCTGGTCGCCGTCGCGCGCGTCCTCGCAACCCGCGGCACCGCCACGTTCACGGCCCGGACGAGCGCGGGCCGCGAGCTGGTCGACTAGGTCGCCCGCAGTGAGCGAACCTAGCGGGGGGCGTGCCGCCGAGGGCGCGCGCCAGGACGAGGACGCCGAACTCGTGGACGGCACGGACGACCCGCGCTCGGGTCGCCTCGCCAAGGTCCAGCGACATCGTGCGCAGATCCGTGCCGCGGCACGACGAGCGGGTGCCACCCGCATCGAGGTCTTCGGGTCCGTGGCCCGCGGACAGGACGGCCCGGACTCCGACGTCGACTTCCTCGTCGACCTCGACGTGCGGGTGGTCGGGCTGCTTCCCCTGATCGGCCTGACGCGCGACCTCGAGGAGATCCTCGGCGAGCGCGTGGACGTCGCCTCTCGGCCTGCTCTCGGGGACCACGTCGCTCCCTCGGCGCTCGACGACGCCGTCGTCGTCTGACGTCGGTCAGGCGTCGGTCATCGCGGCGGGGAGGCGGCAGGGGACGAGGAGCTCCATCTGGTGGTGCCCGAGCAGGTCGGCGACGGCCTGCGGTGTCGTGATGCGGAACAGCACCGGACGTGCGGCGGACTCGTCGGCGTCGAGCGGTGACGCGTCCACCCAGTCGCGCAGGTCCGCGAGGACGCGCTCACCGTCCTGGTCGTCGAGGTCGCGGCACACCGCGGCGGCGTAGAGCCCGCCCGGGAACGGGACGACGTCCCACGGGCTGCCGTCGTCGTCGGGGCCGAGCAGGTAGCCCCACGCGAGGGCCTCGGCGTCGTCGTCGAACCACATGAGGTCGCGCGGGGCGAGCGGCAGCGGCTCGGTGCGGGCCGTGAACCACGCGTCGAACCGGGTGAGCAGCCCGTCGTCGGCGAACGGGTCGGCGTCGGGGCTGGGGCCGGTGGTGGCCATGAGGCACGCGGGCAGCTCGATCACGCGGACGTGCATCGGTCGGACCTCCGGGGCGTCGTTCACGGTCGGGCGACGGTCCCACGGCGCGACGCGGGGTCGCATGGGCATGAGGTCCCAGGTCAGGCCGTCAGATGGCCGGCCACACCTCGGCGGTCCGGTCGGGCGCGAGGGACGGCAGGACGGCGGTGTTGAAGACCTCCCGCAGGACGCGTCGGGCCGCGAACCAGCCGGACAGGCCGTGCACGCCGGGGCCGGGCGGGGTGGACGCGGAGCACAGGTAGACGCCGTCGCGGCCGGTCGCGTAGGGGTCGCGGCGGGCCGTGGGGCGGGCGAACATCTGCCACATCGTGGTGGCGCCCGCGCAGATGTCGCCGTCGACGTAGTTCTGGTTGTGCCGGCTCATGTGCGCGGCGGGGATGCACCGGGAGGCGACGACGACGTCGCGGAACCCGGGCGCGTACCGCTCGACGTGCGCGGTGACGGCCTCGGTCACGTCGACGTCGGACCCCGCGGGGACGTGCGCGTACGACCACAGGGGCCGCAGCCCGCCGACGACGCGGGAGTCGTCGACGACGGTCGGGTCGCTGACGAGCGTCATGGGCCGCTCGGCGTGCTGCCCGGCGTGCACGGCTGCCTCGGCGGCGATCATCTCGTCGCGCGTCCCGCCGACGTGCACGGTCCCGGCGCGCCGCACCTCGGGGTCGGCCCACGGCACGGGCTCGGACAGCACGAAGTCGACCTTCGCGGCGGCGTTGCCGTACCGGAAGCCCTCCAACGACTCGCGGGCGTGCCGCGGGAGGCGGTCGCCGAGGACCTCCACGACGGTGCGGGGCGTGGTGTCGAACAGGTGGGCGTGCGCGGGCGGCATGTCGTCCCACGTGCGCACGGGGTGGTCGGTGACGATCTCCCCGCCGTGCGCGACGAGGTCGTCGACGAGGGCCGCGACGATCGACCCGGACCCGCCGCGCGGGATGACCCAGCCGGGTCCGGCGTGCCCGAGGGACGCGAGCAGCAGCGCCGTCCCGGCGGCCGCGAGGGACGGCAGGGGCGTGATCGCGTGCGCGGCGACGCCCGTGAGGAGCGCGGGCGCGACGTCGCCCGAGAACCGCCGCCCCCACGTGGTGCCCTGCTCCAGGACCTGCAGGCCGAAGTGCAGCGCCGTGCCCGTGCCGCGGGGCAGCAGGCCGGGCGGCAGACTGCGCTTGTCGCCCATCGCGACGCGCACGACGTGGTCGGCGTGCTCCGCGAGCCGCCCGACGACGAACCGCCACGCGTCGCCGTCGTCGCCGAGCCGCTCCGCCGTCCGGTCGAGGTCGCGGTACGCGACGCCCGCGCGCCCGTCGGGCAGGGGCTGCGCGAACGACACCTCGGGGCGCAGCAGCTCGACGCCGCGGGCGGCGAGGTCGAACCCGCGGAAGAACGGCGACGCCCACGCCATGGGGTGCACCGCGGAGCACAGGTCGTGCACGACCCCGTCGGCCAGGCCCAGGTCGAGCGTGCGGGCACCCCCACCGACGGTGGGCTGCGCCTCCAGGACGAGGACGCCCAGCCCGGCGCGGGCGAGCGTGACGGCGGCGGCGAGCCCGTTGGGTCCTGACCCCACGACCACGACGTCCCGGTGCATCCCTCGATTCAACCCCTTCGGGCCGTCCCGGGCGACGCCGGGCGCGTCACGGCGACGCCACGCGCGTCACCGCGGGCCGATGTCGTCCTCGTCGTCCACGGCCGACTCGGGGTCGAGGCCCGCGCCGTCCGGTCCGGTGCGGGCACGCTCCAGGTCGGCGGTCAGCTCGTCGACGACGAGCAGGTCGCCGCGGACCTTGCCCGTGCGGTAGCCGGCCCGGCCGACCATGTGCGCGGCGACGGGCGCGGTGAGCATCTGGAAGACCGCGACGAGGACGAGCGCCCACACGGCACCGCCGGACCGCAGACGCAGCGCGAGCCCGATGAGGCACAGCACGAGCCCGAGAACCTGCGGCTTCGTCGCGGCGTGCATGCGGGCCAGCAGGTCGGGGAACCGCAGCGCGCCCACGCCGGCAGCGAACGCGAGCAGCGCCCCGCCGAGCAGGCAGACCATCGACACGACGTCCGCGAGGGTGTCCCACCAGTGGTTCATCGGACCTCCCCCTCGGCGCCGCCGCCGTGGTGCTCCTCGTGCTCGTGCCGCTCCTCGGCGCGGGTCTCCTCGGCGCGCGCGGCCTCCTCGGCGGCGATCTCCTCGCGCGTGCGGACCCGGCCCTCGCCCTCGGGCTCGACGGACGCGAAGCGTGCGATCGTCACCGACCCGACGAAGCCCACGAGCGACAGGACGACGAGGATCGGCACGACGTCGGCGCGCCGGTTCACCGCGGCGTAGAGCGCGACGCCGACGATCATCGTCGCGACGACCACGTCGAGCGCGATCGTCCGGTCGAGCATCGACGGGCCCTTCTCGGCCCGGACGATCGCGAACGCGGCCCCGAGCGCGAGCAGCACGGTGCACACCACCACGACGACGATCACGCGACCACCCCCGCGGCGAGCAGCTCCTCGTCGGACGCGAACGCCCGCAGGACGCGCTCCTCCTGGTCGAGCACGGTCTGGCGGGCGGCCTCGATGCCGCCGCTGGCCCGGACGTCGAGCACGTGCAGGTACAGCATGCCGGTGAGCCGGTGCGCCTCGACGACGAGCGACCCGGGCACGAGCGAGCACAGCTCGGCGGTGAGCGTGAGGTACAGGTCGGAGTGGCTGCGCAGCTGCACCCCGATGACGGCGCCGTGCGGCGTGTAGCGGGGGCGCAGCGCGATGAGGCTGACCTCGGCGGACGCGCGGACCAGGTCGGCGACGAACCGCGCGACGAGGACGACGAGCGCGCCGAGGCGGACCCGGCCGCCGAACTGGATGGGCGCCATGCGCAGCCCGGTCGTCACGAGCAGCGCGAGGCCGGCGCCGGCGATGACGTTGCCGACGGACAGGTCGCCCCACAGCAGCACCCAGACGACGGTGAGCCAGACGACCGTCGCCCACTGGGTGCGCCACCGGGACCGGCGCGGGTGCAGGCTCATCCGCCGGCCCCCGTCCCGGCGGGTGCGGCCTCGTCGGCGGGCGCGACGCCCGCGGCCTCGGGCTCGGGCTCGTCGTCGCCGTGCTCGGCGTCGGACGCGGCCTGCTCGGTCACGTCGACGGACACGCCTTTGCCGCGCTTCCCGTCGGGCAGGACGGCCTCGACGTAGGGCGTGCGCTCGGCGAGGGCGGCGGCGGCCCGCTCGGTGTACGCGTACAGGGGTCCGGCGGCGACGGTCAGGCCGAGGCCGAACACGATGAGCGCGGCGGCGGGGCCGACCATGCCGAACGGCAGCCGGGTCGGGGGCCGCTCGACCTCGGGCACCTGCCAGAACGCCTTGTTCCACGCCTTGACCAGTGCGTACAGGGTGAGCAGGGAGGTGACGACCGACCCGACGACGAGGACGTACGCGAGCGGCGTCCCGACCTGCACGCCCGCCTCCAGCAGGCCGAGCTTGCCGAGGAAACCGGACATCGGCGGGATCCCGGCGAGGTTCATCGCGGGCACGAAGAACAGGATCGCGAGCACGGGCGCGAGGCGCGCGAGCCCGCCGAGCTTGGTGAGCGACGTGGACCCGCCGACGCGCTCGACGAGCCCCACGACGAGGAACAGCGCGGTCTGCACGGTGATGTGGTGCGCGACGTAGTAGATCGCGGCGGTCCACCCGGCGTCGGTGGACAGGGCGATGCCGAAGACCATGTACCCGATGTGGCTGACCAGGGTGAACGACAGCAGACGTTTGATGTCGTCCTGCGCGACGGCGCCGAGGATCGCGACGACCATCGTCGCGAGCGCGGCCCACATGAGGACGTCGTCGAGCCGCCCCTCGGGGAACAGCAGCGTCTGCGTGCGGATGATCGCGTACACGCCGACCTTGGTGAGCAGGCCTGCGAACACGGCGGTGACGGGTGCGGGCGCGGTCGGGTACGAGTCCGGCAACCACGCGGACAGCGGGAAGACGGCGGCCTTGATCGCGAACGCGAGGACCAGCAGCACCTGCAGCAGCAGCCGCACGCCGGGGTCGATCTCGGGCAGTCGGATCGCGAGCTGCGCGAGGTTCACCGTGCCGGTCGCGGCGTACGTCGCGGCCAGGGCGACGAGGAACAGCACGGACGACAGCAGCGCCATGACGACGTAGATCGTGCCGGCGCGGATGCGCTCGCGGGTCCCGCCGAGCGTGAGGAGCACGAACGACGCGGCGAGCAGGATCTCGAAGCCGACGTAGATGTTGAACAGGTCGCCGGACAGGAACGCATTCGCGACGCCCGCCGTCAGCACCAGGTACGTCGGGTGGAAGATCGAGATCGGTGCGGACTCCTCGTCGTCCTCCTGGCCCTGCGCGAGCGAGTACAGCAGGACGCAGAGCGTGACGGTGGCCGACACCGTGAGCATGAGGGCGGCCAGCCGGTCGACGATGAGGTTGATCCCGACGGGTGCGGCCCAGTCCCCGACGTCGACGACGAGCGGGCCGTCGTCCGCGAGGACGAGCAGCGCGGCCGACACGATCACGACGATCGTGAGCGCCGCGACGCTGACGATGCGCTGGATCGTCGGGCGGCGGTACAGCGCGAGCGCGAGGCCCGCGGCGGACAGCGGCACGACGACGGGCAGCGGGACGAGCCAGGTCCAGTCGGTCATCGCTCGCCCTCCCCCGGGGTGCGGGCGGGGGCGCCCTCGTCGGTCTCGTCGCGGATCTCGGCGGCCTCCTCGTCGATGGAACGTCCGGTGCCCTCGGTGTCGGCGTCGGTCGTGGCGCGGACGTCGATCGCCGCGAGCCGCGCGATGCGGCGGTCCTCGACGTCGTCCTGGACCTCGTCGTGCCGGTGCAGCTGCCACGACCGGTAGGCCATGGCCAGCAGGAACGCCGACAGGCCGAGGGTGATGACGATCGCGGTGAGGACCATCGCCTGCGGCAGCGGGTCGCTCATCTGCCCCTCGGGCGTCGCGCCGACGATCGGCGGCCGCCCCGCGGCGCCCCCGGCGACGAGGAACAGCAGGTTGGCGCCGTTGCCGAGCAGGATCACGCCGATGAGGACGCGCGTCAGGGAGCGCTCGAGCAGCAGGTAGACGCCGACGGTGAACAGCACGGCGATCGCGACGACGAGGACGAGGTTGGGGCTCATGTCGATCACGACGGGCCACCCCCGACCTTCTCGGCGAGCAGCCGGTCCGCCTCGGCGAGCTCCTCGTCGACGGACTGGTCGTCCTCACCGGTCTCGGCCCGCCGGTCGATCTCGGCACCGAGGCTGCGCAGGATGTCGAGCACGAGGCCGACGACGACCAGGTAGACGCCGACGTCGAAGAACAGGCTGGTCACGAGGTGGATGTCGCCCACGACGGGCAGGTGGATGTCGATGATCCACGACTGCAGGACGGACCCGCCGACGAGCTGTGCGAGCAGCCCGACGCCCGCGGACAGGAACAGGCCGAGGCCGAGCAGCAGACCGGGCTGCACGGGTGCCGCCTCGCCGAGCTCGTACCGCCCGCCCGCGAGGTAGCGCACGATGAGCGCGATGCCTGTGACGAGCCCCGCGGCGAACCCGCCGCCGGGTGCGTTGTGGCCGGAGAACAGCAGGTAGATCGAGTAGACGAGCATCGTGTGGAACAGCAGCCGCACGACGACCTCGAAGATCACGGACCGTCGCTGCGGCGCGAGGGTCCGGCCCGCGCTGAGCCACAGGCGGTCGCGCGACGCGGACGACGGGGCGGGCTGCTGCGTGCTGCCCGGCGGGCGGCGCAGCGCCGCCATCGGGTCGTCGCTGCCGCCCCACACGGCCCGGTCGTCGGGCGCGTCGCCCGCACGGAAGATCGCCCCGCCGCGCCGGGACAGGAAGACGAGCGACGCGACGCCGGTCGCGGCGACCAGCAGCACGGAGATCTCGCCCATCGTGTCCCACGCGCGGATGTCGACGAGCGTGACGTTGACGATGTTCTTGCCGCCGCCCCACGCGACGGCCTCCTCCGCGAAGTGCTCGGACACGGGCGCGTGCACGCGCGCCCCGGGTGCGACGAGCGCGATCCCGGCGACGGTGAGCCCGACCGCGAGGCCGAGGCCGAGCCGCACCCACCGGCTCGCGGCGAGCGGGCGGTCGGAGAAGTACGGGGGGAGGCGGCGCAGGACGAGCACGAAGACGACGAGCGTCACGGTCTCGACGAGGACCTGCGTGAGGGCGAGGTCGGGTGCGCCGTGCAGCAGGAAGATGCCGGCGACGGCGTACCCGCCGATGCCGAGGAGGATGACGGCCTTGAGCCGCCGCCGGGCGCGCGCCGCGAGGATCGCGGACGTCACCGCGACGGCCGCGAAGACGAGCTGCCCGGGGTGGTCCCAGCGCGTGACGGGCTCGGCCACGGTCGTCTGCGTGAGGATGACGCCCGCGACGGACCCCACGAACACGAGGAGCACGACGCCGAGGTAGAGCGGCAGCGAACCACGCTGCGTGACGGCGGTGACGTCGGCGGCGAGGTCGTCGAGCCGCCGCATGAACTTGCGGTAGACACTGTCGGCCTCGGGCCCGCGGTACAGCCCGGACTGCCACCGCTCGACACGGGCGCGGACGACGAACAGCAGCGCACCGGCGGCGAGGATCCCGACGGTCAGCGCGAAGACGGGCGTGAACCCGGCCCACAGCACCAGGTGCCCGGGCTCGCCCAGCGGGTACGTGTCGGCGTAGGGCGCGAGCAGGTGCTCGCCGAGCTGCGGGAGCAGCGCGACGGCGAGGCCGAGGACGGCGAGGATCATCGCGGGCCACACGAGCAGGAGCGTGGGGTGCGTGATCGGTGCCGGGGTCGCGTCCTCGTGGGCGCCCTCGTGCAGGGGCGGGCCCTGTGCGGGGTCGCCGGCCGTCGACTCCGGGACCACGGCCGGCTTGGTCGCGAACGCGCCCCACCACAGCCGCAGCCCGTACGCGACGGTCAGGACGGACCCGACGGAGAACGCGACGAGCACGACCGTCCCGAGGGCACCCTCGTCGAGGTGCACGATCCCCTCGAGCCCGGCCTCCTTCGCGACGTACCCCGCGAACGGGATGAGCCCGATCATCGACGCCGTCGCGAGACCGCCCGCGAGCGCCGTCAGCGGCAGCTCGCGCCCGACGCCGGACAGCCGCCGCAGGTCACGCGTCCCGGTCGCCGCGTCGACGACGCCGACCACGAGGAACAGCGACGCCTTGAACATCGCGTGCGCGCCGATCATCGCGAGGCCCGCGAGCGCGGTCGCCTGCGTGCCGAGCCCGACGAGCAGGATCAGCAGGCCGAGCTGGCTGACCGTGCCGAACGCGAGGACGAGCTTGAGGTCGTGCTGCCGCAGCGCCCGGTAGCCGCCGAGCAGCAGGGTGCCGCAGCCGAGCACGACGACCGTCCAGCGCCACACGGGCTGCGTCGCGAACGCGGGCGCGAACCGGGCGACCAGGTAGACACCGGCCTTCACCATCGCGGCGGCGTGCAGGTACGCGCTGACGGGCGTGGGCGCGGCCATGGCGGCGGGCAGCCAGAAGTGGAAGGGCAGCAGCGCGGACTTGGTGGCCGCGCCGAGCAGGAGGCAGACGATCGCGGCCGTCGTCGCGGCGCCCATGGGCGGGTCCGCGATCACCTCGGACATCCGGTAGGTGCCGGCCGCCTCGCCGAGCAGCACGACGCCGACGAGCATCGCGAGGCCGCCCGCCGTCGTGATGACGATGGCCTGCATCGCCGCCCGCCGGCTGGCCTTGCGTTCCGCGTAGTGGCCGATGAGCACGTACGACGTCACCGTCGTGAGCTCCCAGAACACGAACAGCAGCAGCATGTCGTCGGCCGTGACCAGGCCGAGCATCGCCCCCGCGAACGCGACGAACACGCCGCCGAACCGGCCCAGGCCGTGCGCGGTCGGCGAGAAGTAGCCCGCGCAGTACACGAGCACGAGGGCCCCGACGCCACCGACGACGAGCGTCATGAACCACGACAGCGTGTCGAGCCGGAACGTCAGCTCCAGGCCCAGCGCGGGGATCCACTCGACCTGTTCGACGGGTCCTTTGCCCGCCTGGACCTGCTGCGTCCAGGTGAGCGCCCACACCGCCGCCGAGGCCGGCGCGAGGGCCAGCACCCAGAACGCACGACGCCCCAGCACGGAGACGAGAGCGGGCGCGGCAAGGGCTGCTGCGAGGTGCACGGTGAGCAGCAGAAGCACGCGTCCGGCTCCGTCCTGTCGGGGGCGGGGGGTCGGTCGGGAGGCTTGAGGAGTTGGTCAAGAGTCTACCGACCCATTTCCCATGCTCTTCTCACGCACCGCCCAAGGACGGCGCCGGCCGCGGGGCGGACGTCCCGGGGGCGCGCCCGCCCGGCGACTACCGTGTGCGCGTGAACGCGCTGCAGTGGGTGTGCCTCGGCATCGTCGTCGTCTCGACCGTCGTCGGGGTCGCGCTCTTCTCCCGCGGGGTCGTCGCGATCGTCCGGACGGTGCGCGTCGGCCGCTCCGCCCCCGGCCGCTCCGGCCCCGTCGGGACGCGCCTCGCGACGCTGCTGCGGGAGGTCGTCGGGCACGGCCGGTTCCAGCACCGGCCCGTCGTGCGGGCCGCGCACTGGGTCGTCATGGTGTCGTTCCCGCTGCTCGTCCTCACGCTCGTCGCCGGGTACGGGCAGGTCGTCGACCCGACGTGGGCGCTGCCGCTCATCGGGCACCTGTGGCCCGTCGAGTGGGTGATCGAGGCGTTCGCGTGGGCGGCGCTCGTCGGCATCGTCGCGCTGTTCGTCCTGCGCCTGCGCATCTCGCCGCGCGGCGACGAGCCGCAGCGCCGCCGGTCGCGGTTCTTCGGCTCGAACCAGGCGCAGGCGTACTTCGTCGAGGCCACGGTGTTCGCCGTCGTCGCGGCCGTGCTGGTGCTGCGGGGCCTGGAGTACGCGCTGCTCGCGCAGGAGGGCCACGACGGCCTGGGCCTGCACTTCCCGCTCACCGCGTGGTTCGGCGGCTGGTGGGCGGGCGCGCCGACGGACGTGCTGCGCGACGCGGTGGTCGTCGCCGCGACCGTGAAGATCGCGATCTCGATGTCGTGGTTCGTCGTCGTCGGCCTGCAGCCCACGATGGGTGTCGCGTGGCACCGGTTCCTCGCGGTCGTCAACGTGTACGCCCGCCGCGAGGCCGCGGGCGGGCCGGCCCTCGGCCCGCTCGCCCCGCTGACCCTCGCCGACGGCACCGCCGTCGACCTCGCCGCGCTCGAGGACCTGCCCGACGACGCGCGGCTCGGCGCGGGAGCGATCGAGGACCTGTCCTGGAAGCAGCTCCTCGACACCGCGACGTGCACCGAGTGCGGCCGCTGCCAGGACCAGTGCCCCGCCTGGGCGACCGGCAAGCCCCTGTCCCCCAAGCTCGTCATGCTCTCCCTGCGCGACCACGCCGCCGCCACGGCCCCCTACCTGCGGGCGGCAGCCGCAGCAGGCGGGCTGACGCCTGACGAGGCGGCCCCGGTCGACCGCCGCGCAGCGGGCGAGGACGACCCGCACGCGGGCGTGGACCTCGTCGGCGCGGGCGTCATCGACCCCGAGGCGCTGTGGGCGTGCACGACCTGCGGCGCGTGCGTCCAGCAGTGCCCCGTCGACATCGAGCACGTCGACACGATCGTCGACGTCCGCCGCTACCAGGTGCTCATGGAGTCGGCGTTCCCCAAGGAGCTCGGCGGCACGTTCACCAAGCTCGAGCGGCAGGGCAACCCCTGGGGCCTGCCCGCGCGCGCCCGGCTCGACTGGGCGAAGGGCCTCGACTTCGAGGTCCCCGTCGTCGGCGCCGACGTCGAGTCCGCCGCCGACGTCGACTACCTGTTCTGGGTCGGCTGCGCCGGCGCCTACGAGGACCGCGCGAAGAAGACGACACGGGCCGTCGCCGAGCTGCTGCACACCGCCGGGGTGTCGTTCGCCGTCCTCGGCGACGGCGAGACCTGCACGGGCGACCCCGCCCGCCGCGCCGGCAACGAGCTGCTCTACCAGATGCTCGCGTCGCAGAACGTCGAGGTCCTCACCGAGGTCGGCGCGCAGCGCATCGTCGTGACCTGCGCGCACTGCTTCAACACCATCAGCCGGGAGTACCCGCAGCTCGGCGGCCGGTTCGAGGTCCTGCACCACACCGAGCTGCTCAACCGGCTCGTCGCCGACGGGCGGCTGGTGCCCGTCGAGCCCCCGGCCGACGCCGCGTCGTCCGCGCCCGGCCAGCGCATCACCTACCACGACCCCTGCTACCTGGGCCGGCACAACCAGGTCTACACGCCCCCGCGCGAGCTGCTCGCCGCGATCCCCGGCGTCGAGCTCGCCGAGATGCCCCGCAACCGCGAGACGTCGTTCTGCTGCGGCGCGGGCGGCGCGCGCATGTGGATGGAGGAGTCGACCGGCACCCGCATCAACGCGACCCGCGCGAGCGAGGCGATGGGCACCGGCGCCGACGTCGTCGCGACCGCGTGCCCCTACTGCACCGTCATGCTCGCCGACGGGGTCGCGGCCGTCGCCGCCGCCGGTGCGGCCGTCGAGCCCGTCGGGACCCACGCACCCGCGGGCGCTCCCGCCGTCGCCGCGGACGGCACCCCCGCCCGCGCGGCCGTCGGCGTGCCCGAGGTCGCCGACATCGCCGTCCTGCTCCGCGACTCCTTGCGCGCCCCCACCCCCTGAGCCCCGCCCACCCGCCTGCATCGCGGCTCTGCTCCGCGACTCCCTGCGCCCCACCCCTGAGCCCCGCGCCCACCACGCCGCCCCCGGCCGGGGCAGACCTCGGCGAGGGCCGGCCTCGGTCGTCGTGCGGCCCCCACGGCCGCGAGTTCGTCACTTCGCGCCGACTTCGTGAGGCGCAGCTGACGAACTCGACGCGAGGTGACGAACTCGACGCGAGGCGACGAGCTCGGCGGCGCGTGAACGCGCGCGGCCGGGGGGCTGCCCCACCGTCGGCTCGTCGGGTGACCGGATGGTCGGCGCACCGGTGCGGCCGGGACGGTGGACGTGTCCGCATCGTCCGGTCCGCACCGACCGGACGTGCCCTCGACACCGGGCGACCGCCCGCAGAAGGAGTCCTCATGCGCAGCACCGCACCGACGCAGCCCGCGACCCCCGACCAGCCCGTCCCCGACGGCACCCCCAGGGCCGACGGCTCCGACGGCGCCGACGACCGCTCGCTCGGCGCCGTCCCCCGCCGACGGCGGGCGCTCCGGGGTGCGGCCGCGCTGCTCGCCGCGGGTGCGCTCGTCGGCGGCACGCTCGTCGCACCCGCGGTGGCGGCGGA
>NZ_BIMR01000111.1 GCF_004306155.1 Cellulomonas biazotea | reverse complement strand
GGCCCGGTCCGCCCGCGACGACCGCCGCCTGGGCGAGGTCGCGCAGGACGCTGACGACCAGGCCGGCCGCCGTCGCCGTCGTGCGGTCCGTGCCGTCGAGCGCCGCGGCGGCGTCGGCGAGCAGCGGGACCGCGGTGCCGAGCGTGTCGGCGGCGAGCGTCGTGCCGTCCCAGACGTCGGCGTCGAGCACGGCCTGGACGGCGTCGCGCGCGTCGCCCGCGGGCAGGGCGTCGACGGCCGTCGTGAGCCGGTCGCGCTGCGCGTCCGTGCGCAGGCCCCAGCCGTACGCGTACAGCGGGTCGTACTCCTCGTCGCCGACGTCGACGGGGACCTGCTCGGCCGACGCCGGCCAGGACACGGGCAGGCGGCCGGTGAACGGCTCGGCGCCGAACAGGACGTCCGCGACACCTGCACCCTCCGAGCCCGGCAGCCACGACGCGACGAGCGCGTCGATCGCCCCGAGCCTGTCGGTGACGAGCTGCGGGCGGCCCGCGACGACGAGCACGACGCACTCGACGGCGCCGCACACGGTGTCGATCGCCGCCTGGTCGGCGGCGGGCAGCGACAGGCTGCGACCGTTGTTGCCGACGTCGCCGACGCCCTCCGCGTACGGCGGCTCGCCCACGACGACGACCCCGACGGTCGCGTCGCCGATCGGCGCGGCCGCGTCCTTCGAGTACGTCACGGTCGCGCCCGGCGCGACCTCACGGATGCCCTCGAGGACCGAGGTGCCCGTCGTGGTGTCGCCGGTGCCGCCCTGCCAGGAGATCGACCAGCCGCCCATCTGGTGGCCGAGGTCGTCCGCGTTCGAGCCCGCGACGTAGACGTGCGCGTCGGGGGCCAGCGGCAGGACGTCGTCGTCCTTGAGCAGCACCTGCGTCCGGGCCGCGGCCTCGCGGGCCACCGCCCGGTGCTCGGCCGACCCGAGGTCGCCCGTGTGGGTGCGGTCCGCGAACGGCTGCTCGAACAGCCCGAGCGCGAACTTCTGCGTGAGGATGCGCCGCACGGCGTCGTCCACGCGCTCCTGGCTCACGACGCCGCTCTCGACGTTCGCGGTCGTCGCGGTGATGAACGCCCCGAAGTTGTACGGCGCCATCGCCATGTCCAGACCGGCGTTCACGGCCCGCGCCGCCTTCTGCGCGTACGTCCCGCCGGGGAGCTTGTCGATGCCCTCCCAGTCGGAGATCAGGAACCCGTCGAAGCCGAGCTCGTCCTTGAGCAGATCGGTGTTGAGGGCGCCGCTCTCGTGCATCCGCACCGGCTCGCCGCCGTCCACGGACACCGCCGAGTACGACGGCATGATCGTCCCGACGCCCGCCTCGATCGCGGGGACGTACGGGTCGACGTGCAGGCGCCGCAGCTCGTCGAGCGAGCCGACCCGCGTCACGCCCTGGTCGATGGGGTACCCGCTGCCCGCGAGCTCCGGCACGTACGTCGTGCCGCCGTCGCCGACCCAGTGCTTCGCGGTCGCGAGCACCTCGTCCGGCCCCGACAGGTCGTCCGGGTCGGTGCCCTGCAGGCCCGTCACCGTGGCCGCGGCCATCGCGGTGACCAGCGCCGGGTCCTCGCCGAACGACTCGTACGACCGGCCCCACCGCTCGTCGCGCGTCACGCACAGGCACGACGCGAACGTCCACGGCACGCCCGTCGCCCGGACCTCCCGCGCGGTGACCTGCTGGACCCGCTCGACGAGGCCCGCGTCACGCGCCGCCCCGAGGCCGCTGTTGTGCGGGAAGATCGTCGCCCCGACCACGTTGTTGTGGCCGTGCACGGCGTCGACGCCGTAGACGATCGGCACCTGCAGCCGCGTCGCGAGCGCCTCGCGCTGGAACCCGTCGACCATGTCCGCCCAGCCTGCCGGGGTGTTGTCCGTCGGGACCGAGCCGCCGCCCGACAGCACCGACCCCAGGCCCAGCGACCCGATCTGCGTCGGCGACTGCAGGCCCAGGCGCTCGGCCTGCGTCATCTGGCCGACCTTCTCCGCGAGCGTCATGCGGCCGAGCAGGTCCTCGACGCGCTCCGCGGTCGGGCGGTCCGCGTCGAGGTAGGGGGCACCGACCGCGTCGAGCACGACGCGCGGGCTCCGGTCCACCGCGGCACCGGTCGCCGTCAGCGTGACCTCCAGCGTGCGGGCGTCGTCCTGCGCGGCCGTCGCGTGCGTGACGACCTCGACCGTCTGCGTCGCGCCCGACGCCGTGCCCGCCGGGAACGTCAGCGTGCCGTCCAGGGCGTCGTAGTGCGTGCCCGCCTCGGCGGTGCCGTCCGTGCCCGCGTAGCCGACCATGACGTCCGCCGGGAGCGGCGCGCCGTCGGTCGTCGTGAGGACCACCGGGACCTGCGCCGTCGCGCCGGGCTCGACGAGCACGACGTCCTGCGCCGGGGCCACGACGGCCGTCGGCGCCGGGACGGCCGAGCCGTAGAGCTGCACGTCGTCGACGGCCCAGCGGACGGGGTTCGCCGTGTTCGGCACGAACGTCAGCGCGTACCCCCACGCCGACGTGAGGTCGAGCGTGCCGTTGCGGGTCGCCGCGTCGCCCGGCTGGTAGCCGCCGAGCGTGAACTGGTCGAACGGCAGCTCGACGAGCTTCCAGCGGCTGCCGTCGGGCGCCCAGTTGTCCTTGAACGTCGTCGCCCACAGCTCCGAGTGCTCGCCGTCGGGACCGCCGTCCTTGAGCTCGACCTTGATGTCGTCACCGGCCGTCGGCGACGCCGGGCGCGTGTCCTGCGACGCGTACCAGAGCAGCCGGATGCCGCGGAACGACGACCAGTCCTGCGCGGCGGCGAGGTTCTGGCTGAAGCCGCCCCAGCCGCCCGACGGGATGAGGTAGTCGCCCGACAGGACGTGGTTGTCCGCCGGGCCGCCCTCGCGGTCCTGCTGCGTGACGCCCAGCGACACCTGCGCGCCCGCCGACCCCCACGTGAACAGGCCGACCGTCGTGCCGGGCTCCGCGAGCGGGACGTCGCCCTCCGCGTCCTCGACCGTCGTCACCCGGTCGTACAGGCCCAGGTCGTCGACCTGCCAGGCGCCCGCGCCGAGGTCCGTGAGCGTGATCGCCCAGCCCGTCGACGCCGACGGGTCGAAGCGCGCGTCGCTGCCCGGGTCGCCCTTGAGCCGCAGCGCCGCGAACGCGACGTTCACCTGCCGCCAGCCGGCCGCGTCGTCGACCACCGACGTCTCGAAGAGCTGTCCGCCGCTCTTGAGCTCGTAGCGCAGTAGGCCGCCGCCGCCCGTGCCGAGGAACCAGAACGTGAAGCCGTCGTGGTCGGACCAGTCCGTCGCCGCGGTGTCGTGCGTCAGGCCGAACCAGTCGCCCGGCGCGGTGGGCCCGGCGACGGTCGCGACGAGCGCGTGGCTGCCCGGGGCCGCACCCGGGCGGTCGGTCTCCGCGGTGGTGAGCACGGGTGTCACCGGGGCGCTGACCCCCCACGTCGTGTAGCCCGCGGGGACACCGTCCTCGTAGTCGTCGAGCACGGTCACCGCGCCCACGTCGGGCAGCGAGCCGTGCGGGGTGATCGTCACCGTCGTCGTGGTCCGGCCACCGAGCACGACGCCGTCCGACGGGTCGGACAGCGTGAGGACGACCGTGCGGGCCGGCGCGAGCGGGCCGTGGTCGACCGTCGCGACCTCGACCGTCGCGGCCGTCTCACCGGGCGCGAACGTCACGACCTCGTCGACCGCCGTGAAGTCCGCGCCGGCGGTCGCCGTGCCGCCCGTCGACGTCACGCGGACCGTCGTCTGCTGCTCCGCCGCCGTCGCCAGCACCACCGGGACCTGCGCCGTCTGCCCCGCGGGCACGCTCACGCCCGCCGTGCCGAACGCCGTCGCGACCGCGCCCGGCGTGCCGTACACCTCGAGCGCGAACAGCGAGTAGCCGTACCAGTGCAGCGTCGGCGCCTCCCAGTCGAAGGCCCGCCGCTCGTTCATCTGCACGCGCACGTACCGGGCGTCGGCCGGTGCGTCGAGAGTCAGGTCGTCGGTGCCGCCGTCGCCCGCCGTCTCGGTGTGCACGGTCGTCCACGACGCCGGGTCGTCGGGCGCGTCCGTCGCGACCTGCACGTCGTACGCGGTCGCGTAGGCCGCCTCCCACGCCAGGCTCACGCGGTCGACCGACGCCGTCGCGCCGAGGTCGACCTGCAGCCACGCCGTGAACTCGACGTCCTCGTCGGGGCCGTTGCCGCTCGCCCAGCGGGTCGCCGGGTCACCGTCGACCGCCGCGTCGGGCGGGAAGGTGCCGTCGCCGTCGGCCTGGTGCTGCGACGCGGTCGCCGTGCCCGTGAGGGCCAGGTCGCCCGGCGCCGCGGTCGCCGGGCCTGCCGTGACGAGGACGAGCGGGGCGGTCAGGGCCGCGGCGGCGAGCGTCGCGACCGCCGCCCGGGGGTGCTCTGCGGGTGGGGCGCCGGTGCGTCGGTCGGTGTCCGGGGGCAGGTCGCTGCCCGGACGGTGGCTCCTGGTGGGACGACGACGGGCACGCAGCACGGCCACTCCTTCGTGACGCCTCCGGCCGGCTCCCCTGGCCGGTCGCCGCGTCGGACCACGCCGGTCGGGGCCCCGTTGCCCCGTCGGCGACCTGCTCGGTCCCGCGGTCCCGTCAGCAGACCATAAAGACTTACCGGACGGTAAGTGCAGAAGGTCACGATTCGGTCACGACGAACGGGTGGGTCAGGCCGGGGCCAGGCAGGTCGGGGACGGGAGGGGGAGCGTCGAGACGATCTCGCCGTCCGGGCCGAGCACCGTCAGCAGGTGCGCGCGCTCCAGCGCCACGACCACCCACGGGCCGACGACCACGAAGTGACGCGGCCAGTGGCCGCCCAGGGCGTGCGTGCGCCCGTCGGCCAGCAGGCCGTCGCCGCCGATGCGGTAGCGCGTGAGGACGTCGGCGCCGCGCACCGCGACGAGCACCTCGTCACCGTCGACGACCAGGTGCGACGGCAGCGCGCCGTCGGGGTGCCGGACCGGGTCGTGCGCTCCCCCGTCGCCGACGACCGGCACCCCGGCACCGACGGCGGGCACCGTCTGGACGGGGGTGCCCGTCGCCGTCTCCGGGTCCCACGCGAGGACGTGGACCTGCACGTCGAGCTCGCCCGCGACGTACGCGGTGCGGCCGTCGGGCGCGAAGTCGAGGTGCCGGGGGCCGGTGCCGGGCGGCAGCGTGACCGCGACGCCGTCGGGCTCGACGCGGTCCTCGGCACGGCGGTAGCGGCGGACCTCGTCCGTCCCGAGGTCGACGACGAGCAGGTGCCGGCCACCGGGCGCGACGGTCACGAAGTGCGCGTGCGGGCCCTCCTGCCGGTCCTCGACGGGCCCGGTGCCGACGTGCGCGTGGGCCGCGACGGGCTCGCCCGCCTCGCCGTCGGCCGCGACGGGCAGGACGCCGAGCGTGCCCGAGCCGTAGTTCGCGACGGCGACCAGCCCGTCGACGTCCGTCGACACGTGGCACGGGTACGCGCCGCCCGACGGCACGCGCGTCCGCTCGGTGAGCCCGCCGCGCTCGTCGACGTCGAGCGTGACGACCTGGCCGTCCTCGACCTCGAGCGCCGCGTACAGCGTCCGCCCGTCGGGGGCGACCGCGAGGAACGACGGGGACGGGAGCGTCAGGACGAGCTCGGCGTCGGAGAGGACCCCCGTCGCGTCGTCGAGGTCCACCCGCCACACGCCCTCGCCGAGCCCGACGGGGGTCCCGGCGCCGGCCTCGGGGTACGTGCCGATCCAGAGTCGCGTCACGGGCGCCGAGCCTACGCGGGCGGGTCCGGTCGCGCGCCGGGGCAGCCCCGACCGGGGCGAGCGCGGGTCGGCGGGGTCGATCGACGTCTCGCCGATCGGGTCGGCGTGAGCGCTCGGCCCGGGGCGTCGGTACGGACCCCGGGGTGCGCGGTACGCCGCCCGGGTCAGGCGGGGCGCCCTCCGGATCGACGCTCCCCGCCGGAGGGTTGTCGACGACGGTGCTCAGAACGGTCCTGGCACCGACGGTCGTCGCGGCGTGCGCGCCTGCGAGGTCAGGCGGGGGCGTCCGCCGGTTCGACGATCCACGCCGACGGGTCGTCGACGACGGTGCGCAGGACGGTGAGCGCCGCGCCGGTCATCGCGGCGTGGTCGCCGGCACGGGCGACGTCGACCGTCGGCGCGGCCCACGGCGCGCCGATGACGTGCCGCCGCAGCGCGTCGAGGACGGGCCCGCGCACGTGGTCGGCGAGCGACGCGAACGTGCCGCCGAGCACGACGTGGCCGACGTCGACGAGGTTGACGACGTTCGCGAGGGCGGCCCCGAGGACCCGTCCGGCGTCCGCGAGCGCCGCCCGCACACCGGGGGCGTCGGCGGCCGCCGCGGCGACGAGGGCGGCGACGCCGTCGTGCGGGTCGAGCCCGGCGGCGCGCAGCAGGGCGTCCTGCCCGGCGACCTGCTCGAGCGTGCGGGCGTCGCCGACGAGGGTGTGCCCGAGCTCGCCGGCCCAGCCGTGCCGTCCGGTGAAGATCTCGCCGTCGAGGACGAGGGCGCCGCCGACGCCGATCTCGCCGGAGACGTAGACGAAGCTGGGGCGCCCCTCGGCGGTGCGGCGGGCGACGGCCTCGGCGCGTGCGGCCAGGTCGGCCTCGTTGGCGAGCCGTGGCGGGTGGGCGCGCAGGGTGTCCGACGAGCGGCGGGCGAGGTCGGCGACGTCGACGTCGCGCCAGCCGAGGTTGGGGGCGTAGCGCAGGGCGCCGCCGCGCGCGTCGACGAGGCCGGGCAGCGCGAGGGTCGCACCGGCGACCCGGGCCGCGGGATGGGTGCCGGGCAGCGTCGCGGTGACCGTGTCGACGAGGGCGCCGAGCCGCGCGAGGACGGCTGCGGGGTCGCTGCCGCGGAAGTCGCCGTGCTCGACGTGCTCGGCGAGGACGCGGCGCGACAGGTCGAGGACGCGGACGCCGAGGTAGTCGACGTTGACCTCGGCCCCGACGGCGGCGAGCGTGCCGGTCGGCGCGGCGAGCGGCACCGCGGGGCGGCCGGCGCGCTGGGTGGGGACGGGGTCGAGCTCGGCGACGAGCCCGGCGGCGACGAGCCGGTCGACGAGCGCGGAGACGGTCGCGCGGGCGAGCCCGGTCGCGGCGGCGACGTCGGCGCGGGACGGTGGTGGGGCGCCGGCGGTCGCGGCGTCCAGGACGACGCGCAGGACGAGGCCGAGGTTGTGCTCCCGCAGGCTCGCCTGCCGTGCTGCCGTCGCCCTCACGGGGTTGACCCTAGCCCGGATCCGCCATAAGTTCAGCCGTACAACAAATCTCGACGCGGCCGACCCCGCCGCGCGAGCGCACTCGATGATGAGAGGTCGCGATGGTCCGCAAGCCCACCCCCGACGACAAGTTCTCCTTCGGCCTCTGGACCGTCGGATGGAACGCCCAGGACCAGTTCGGCAGCGCCTCGCGCCCGTGGCTGGACCCCGTCGAGTCGGTCCACCAGCTCGCCGAGCTCGGCGCCGCGCACGTCACCTTCCACGACGACGACGTCGTCCCGTTCGGCTCCGACGCGGCCGAGCGTGACCGCATCCTCGCGCGGTTCAAGAAGGCCCTCGACGAGACCGGCATCACCGTCGAGATGGTCACGACGAACACCTTCAGCCACCCGATCTTCAAGGACGGGGCGTTCACGTCGAACGACCGCCGCGTCCGCCGCTACGGCCTGCGCAAGGTCGTGCGCAACGTCGACCTCGCCGCCGAGCTCGGCGCGTCGACGTTCGTCATGTGGGGCGGCCGCGAGGGCGCCGAGTACGACTCGGCCAAGGACCTCAACGCCGCGCACGACCGCTACGCCGAGGGCATCGACACCGTCGCCGCGTACATCAAGAGCAAGGGCTACGACCTCAAGATCGCGCTCGAGCCCAAGCCCAACGAGCCCCGCGGCGACATCCTCCTGCCCACGATCGGCCACGCGATCGCGCTGATCGACCGCCTCGAGAACGCCGACATCGTCGGTCTCAACCCCGAGGTCGGCCACGAGCAGATGGCGGGGCTCAACTACACGCAGGGCATCGGCCTCGCGCTGTGGGCGGGCAAGCTCTTCCACATCGACCTCAACGGCCAGAAGTCCATCAAGTACGACCAGGACCTCGTCTTCGGCCACGGCGACCTGTTCTCCGCGTTCGCCACGGTCGACCTGCTCGAGAACGGCTTCCCGTCGGGCGGCCCGACCTACGACGGTCCGCGCCACTTCGACTACAAGCCGTCGCGCACCGAGGACTTCCAGGGCGTGTGGGACTCCGCGTCGGCCAACATGGCGACGTACCTGCTGCTCAAGGAGCGCGCGCAGGCGTTCCGCGCCGACCCCGAGGTCCAGGCGGCGTTCGAGGAGTCGGGCGTGCTCGACCTCGCGCAGCCGACGCTCGCCGAGGGCGAGACGCTCGACGACCTGCTCGCCGACACCTCGGCCTACGAGGACCTCGACGTCGACGCGGTCGCCGCCCGCGGCTTCGGCTTCGTCCGCCTCAACCAGCTCGCCCTGGAGCACGCGCTCGGCGCTCGCTGACCGGCGACCGCCCGGCCCGTCGCGACTCCGCATCGCGACGGGCCGGGCGTCCTGGCGCGGTGGCCCGGGACGCTCGCGGACACCACCGCAGCACCGGACACCACCGCGGCATCCGCACCGCTGCGGCGCCGGCACCCGTTCGGCACCGGCACCGTTGCCGGACCCCCGCCGCCCTCACCACCTCACCGCCCGCGCGACCCGCGCACCCCGTCGGCCCCGGACCGCGCACCGTCGCCGGCCCGCCCCGCAGAAGGAACCCCCATGACGCTCGTCGCCGGCGTGGACTCGTCCACGCAGTCCTGCAAGGTCGTCGTCCGCGACGCCGACACCGGCGCGCTGGTCCGCCAGGGCCGCGCCTCGCACCCCGACGGCACGTCCGTCGACCCGCGTCACTGGTGGGACGCGCTGCAGACCGCGATCACCGACGCGGGCGGCCTCGACGACGTCGACGCGATCTCCGTCGGCGGCCAGCAGCACGGCATGGTCACGCTCGACTCCTCGGGCGAGGTCGTGCGCGACGCGCTGCTGTGGAACGACACCCGCTCGGCGCAGGCCGCGCTCGACCTGGTCGCGGAGCTCGGCGACGGCGACGCCGAGGCCGGTGCGCAGGCGTGGGCCGACGCGATCGGCTCGGTGCCCGTCGCGTCGCTCACCGTGACGAAGCTGCGCTGGCTGCGCGACGCCGAGCGCGACAACGCCGCCCGTGTCGCGGCGGTCGCCCTCCCCCACGACTGGCTGACGTGGCGGCTCGCGGGTCACGGCCCGGGCAGCGGCGGCGCGGGCCTCGACGCGCTCGTCACCGACCGGTCGGACGCGTCCGGCACCGGCTACTGGTCGCCCGCCACCGACGACTACCGGCTCGACCTTCTGGAGCGCGGGCTCGGGCACGCCGCGCAGCTCCCCCGGGTCCTCGGCCCGTCGGAGGCCGGACCGCGTGCGGCCGTCGGAGCGCGCGAGCCCGTCCTCGGCCCGGGGGCCGGCGACAACGCCGCCGCCGCGCTCGCCCTGGGCCTCGCGCCCGGCGACGTCGCCGTGTCGATCGGCACGTCGGGCGTCGTGTCCGCGATCAGCTCCTCCCCCACCGCCGACGGCTCCGGCCTGGTGACAGGCTTCGCCGACGCCACCGGTGCGTTCCTGCCGCTCGCGTGCACGCTCAACGCGTCGCGTGTCCTCGACGCGACGGCCCGCATGCTCGGCGTCGACCACGCCGGCCTGTCCGACCTCGCGCTGTCCGCGCCCGCGGGCGCCGACGGCCTGGTCCTCGTCCCGTACCTGGAGGGCGAGCGGACCCCCAACAAGCCCGACGCCACCGGCGCGCTGCACGGCCTTCGGCTCGCGAACACGACCCCCGCGCACCTCGCGCGCGCGGCCGTCGAGGGCATGCTGTGCGCCCTGGCCGACGGCATCGACGCGCTGCGCGCCCAGGGCGTCGCGGTCGAGCGGCTGTTCCTCATCGGCGGCGGCGCCCAGTCGCGCGCGGTGCGGGAGATCGCCCCGGCCGTGCTGGGCCTGGACGTGCACGTGCCGACGCCGGGCGAGTACGTCGCCGACGGCGCCGCCCGCCAGGCGGCGTGGGTGCTGTCCGGCGCGGCCTCCGCACCGGCGTGGACGGCGGCCGCCGAGTCGTCGGTGCACCGCGCCGACCCGGTCGCGCGCATCCGCGAGCAGTACGCGGCGGTCCGCGAGCTCACCGCGACCCGCCCGGCCTGACGCCCCGGCGCACCCCGCACGACGGGGCCGACCCCGCGTCGCGACGCCCCACGCACGACGAAGCCCCCGGACCCATCGGTTCCGGGGGCTTCGTCGTCTGCGTCGGTCCGTCAGTGCGTCATCGCTCGGTTCAGCGCCTCGCGCATGCGGCGGTGCGTCGCCTCAGTGCGCGGCGGTGCGTCGCCTCAGTGCGCGGCGGTGCGTCGCCTCAGTGCGCGGCGGTGCGTCGCCTCAGTGCGCGGCGGTGCGTCGCCTCAGTGCGCGGCGTCGTACGCCGACTTGACCTCGGCCGAGATGCGGCCGCGCTCCGAGACGTGGTGCCCGTGCTCCTTCGCCCACTCGCGGATCGCCTGGGCGTCGCCCGTCGACCGCTTGGCGCTGCCGCCCGTGCGTCCGGCCGAGCGGCCCGACGAGGAACGGCCACCGACCTTGCGAGCGTGCCCGACCCACTGCGCGAAGGCGTCGCGCAGCTCGGTGGCGTGCGCCGCCGTGAGGTCGATCTCGTAGGTGACGCCGTCGAGCGCGAACGTCACCGTCTCGTCCGCCGTTCCGCCGTCGATGTCGTCGACGAGCAGGACCTGGACCTTCTGAGCCATTGTTCGCTCCGGGGGTAAGTGCGTGGAGGGGAAATTACGCTTACCCGGGCAGCATGGCATCTGTCCGATTCTGACGTCAAACGATGAGGCTACGAATCGCCATTCTTCCGCTGCACTTCCTGCTCTGCGGCGAGGCGTTCCGCGGCATCCATTCTGGCCAATGCCTGCCGTTCGGTGCGGTCGGCATTCACGAGAGCGCGGATCGCGAACCAGAAGATCAGGCCGACGCCGATCGACGGCAGGATGGCCGCGAGGGCTGCTCCGAGTCCGTTCACGGGTCAGGCCTGCGGCTTCACGAGCGGGAACAGGATGGTCTCGCGGATACCGAGCCCGGTGAGCGCGATGAGCAGGCGGTCGATTCCCATGCCCATGCCGCCCGACGGGGGCATCGCGAACTCCATGGCGGTGAGAAAGTCCTCATCGATACGCATCGCCTCGTCGTCGCCGCGCGCCGCGAGCAGCGCCTGCGCCTCGAACCGCTGCCGCTGGATCACGGGGTCGACGAGCTCGGAGTAGCCGGTCGCGAGCTCCATGCCGCGCACGTACAGGTCCCACTTCTCGACGAGACCGTGCTTGCTGCGGTGGTCGCGCACCAACGGGGACGTCTCGACGGGGAAATCACGCACGAACGTCGGGGCGGTCAATTGATGACCGACGTGGTGCTCCCACAGCTCCTCGACCATCTTGCCGTGGTTGCGCTGCCCCGGCGCCAGGTCGATCTCGGCCTTCTCGAGGAGCGTCAGCAGGACGTCGTCGGTGGTGTCGTGCGTGATCTCCTGCCCGAGCGCCTCGGACAGCGAGTCGTACATCGGCAGCCGGGCCCACTCGCCGCCGACGTCGTACTCGGTGCCGTCCGCGAGCGTCACGGTCGTGGACCCGAAAGCATCGCGCGCGGCGGTCTGCACGAGGTCCTGGGTGAGGTCGGCGATGGTGTCGTAGTCGCCGTAGGCCTCGTACGCCTCGAGCATCGCGAACTCGGGCGAGTGCGTGGCGTCGACGCCCTCGTTGCGGAAGTTGCGGTTGATCTCGAAGACGCGCTCGACGCCGCCGACCGCGGCGCGCTTGAGGAACAGCTCGGGTGCGATCCGCAGGAACAGCGGGATGTCGAACGCGTTCATGTGCGTCTCGAACTGCCGGGCCGCGGCGCCCTCGGGCCGGACCTGCAGCATGGGCGTCTCGACCTCGAGGAACCCGCGACGGTGCAGGTTGTCGCGCACGGACCGCAGGACGGCGGCGCGCGTGCGCACCATGTCGCGCGAGCGCTGGTTGACGATGAGGTCGACGTACCGCTGCCGGACGCGGGCCTCCTCGGACAGCTCGGTGCCCTCGTAGAGGTTCGGCAGGGGGCGCAGCGCCTTGGCCGCGAGCTGCCAGGTGTCCGCGAACACCGAGAGCTCGCCGCGCCGGGAGCAGATGACGCGACCGTGCACGAAGAGGTGGTCGCCGAGGTCGACGTCGGTCTTGAACGCGGCGAGCCGCTCCTCGCCGACCTCGCCGAGCGACAGCATCGCCTGCAGGCGGTTGCCCTCGCCGTCCTGCAGCGTGACGAAGCAGAGCTTGCCGGTGTTGCGCAGGAACACGACCCGGCCCGCGACGCCGACCTCGTCCTGCGTCTCCGCACCCGCCTCGAGGTCGGGGTGCTCGGCCCGGACCTGCGCGATGGTGTGAGTGCGCGCGACGCCGACGGGGTACGCCTGCTCGCCCTGGCCGAGCAGGCGCTCGCGCTTCGCGCGGCGGACCTGGATCTGCTCGGGGGTGTCGTCGGCGGGGGTCTCGTCAGGCGCAGCGGTCACCCCGTGATCCTACCGGCGCGCCCGGCTCCGTCCGCCGTGCCGACGGTCACGACGGGTCGTCGGGCCGGTCGTCCGACGCCCACGGGCCCCCGGCACCGTGCGGGCTCAGGACGGCTGCAGGTCGAGCGCCAGGTCGAGGATCGGGGACGAGTGCGTGAGGCCGCCGACCGACAGGTAGTCGACGCCGGACGCGGCGACCTCCGCGGCCCGGTCGAGCGTGAGGTTGCCGGTCGCCTCGAGCTCGACGCGCCCGGTCGTCGGCTCGCCTGCGCGGACGGCGGCGACGACCTCGGCCAGCACCGGCGCGGGCATGTTGTCGAGCAGCAGGAACCGGGCACCGGCGGCGACGGCCTCGAGCGCCTGGTCGAGCGTGTCGGCCTCGACCTGGATGTCGACGTCGGGGAACCGCTCCTGCACGGCCCGGACGGCCGCGGCGACGGAGCCGGCGGCGACGACGTGGTTGTCCTTGACCATCGCGACGTCGAACAGGCCCATGCGCTTGTTCGTGCCGCCGCCGCAGCGCACCGCGTACTTCTCGAGGGCCCGCAGGCCGGGGGTCGTCTTGCGGGTGTCGAGGACCTGCGCGCCGGTGCCGTCGAGGGCGTCGGCCCAGCGGCGGGTGTGGGTCGCGACACCGGACGCGCGCGACGCGAGGTTGAGCAGCGTGCGCTCGGCGACGAGCAGCGCCTGCACCGGCCCGACGAGGACCGCGAGCACCTCGTCGCGCCACACGTGCGCCCCGTCGGCGACCGTGAGGTCCACGCGGACGGGGGCGAGCGCGAGGCGTCGGGCGACCTGGTCGACGACCTCCTGCGCGACGACGAGGCCGGCGACGACGCCCTCGGCGCGGGCGACGAGGTGCGCGGTGCCGACGGCGTCGGGCGGGATGGTCGCCTGCGACGTGACGTCCCGGCCCGGCTCGGGCCCGAGGTCCTCGTCGAGCGCCGTCCGGACGACCTGGGCGACCCACACGGGGTCGAGCTGCTGCTGCACGACCGCCACCCTACGTGCGCCGGGCCAAGCGCCACCGCGCCACCCACCCGTCCGGCCCGCTCGGTCGTCCGGCCGCCCGGCCCGGACGCGCGGTGTGGAAGGTCTGTCGCGTCGGGAGCGACAGACCTTCCACACCGGCGCCGTCAGGAGAAGATCACGCCCACCCGCACCGGGGCGGCGGCGACCACCTCCCCGCCGACGTACGCCTTGACCTCGAAGTCGCCGGGCAGGACCCACGCGGGGACCTTGACCGTCGTGCTCGCGGCCCCGGACGCGTCGGTCTTCACGGTGCCGAGCGCGGCGTCCTTCCAGTACCAGTCGCTCAGCCCGTCGAGGAGCTGGCCGAGCAGCCCGCCGCGCGGGGGCTTCGCCGGGGTGTCGCCGACCCGGTCGAGGACCAGCGTGACCTTGGTCTTCGGCTCGAAGCCGGCGAGGTCGACGCCGAGCTTCTTGCCCGCGGCGACGCGCTCGGCGCCGAGCGTGAGGACCGGACCCGGCGCGACGACGGGGGCGGCGAGCTCCGCGACGCCCCAGCGGGCGGTGCTCTGGTACGAGCGGCCCGTCGGGTCGGTCCAGGTGCGGACGGACCCGCGCACGCCGTCGGTCGCGTCGTTGACCTGGAAGTCCAGGCCGACGAGGTCCCCGGCGGTCGCGTCGCGGCCGAGCGCGATCGACGCCTCGACGACGTACCCGCCGTCGACGAGCGCGGTCGCGGACGTCAGCCGGTCGCCGATGACCGTGAGGTCGCCGCTGACCGACTGCGCGTTGCTCGCGCTGATCCGGTACTGGCCGTCCTGCGGCGTGTACGCGCCGCCCTTGGCGTTGACGGGGTCGACGAAGATCTCGACCGAGTCCTGCTCCCACGCGTTGGTGGCGGTCTCGTCGATGACGGGGTCGGCGACCCGGAGCAGCACGTCGACGGCGTCGTCGTGCCACAGCACCCGGACCTCGGCCGTCGCACCCGCGGTGCCCTCGACCTGCACGTCCGTGGTGACGACGGGCGCGGACGCCCAGGCGTCGTCAACCAGGCCGTCGATCACCGGGGCCGAGCCCACCTGCGGGGCGGACAGGAACCCGACCGGCTCGACGAGGGTGACGACGCCGAGGCGCTCGCCGTCCTCCTGGCCGTGCGACAGGTCGTTCCACGACCGCCGCTCGCCCGTCGCGCCGTCGGTGACCCGGACGTCGAACGGCACGGTGCCGCCCTGCGTGAGGCCGGCGACGGGGAGCGCGACGGCCAGCCGGTAGCCGCCCGCCGTGGCCGTGGCGTCGCTGCGCGGGACGGCGACGTGCGCGTCGCCCGCGAAGACGTCGACCACGTCGTCGGCGCCGTCGTCGCTCGCGTCGGCGACCTCGACGTACGCCGTGAGGCCGTCGGCCGACCAGCGGAGCTGGAAGCCCGTACCCTCGCCGACCGGCGTCTGCGGCAGGAGCCGCCACGTCGGGTCGTCGACACCCGTGGGGGTGCCGGCGTGCGCGTCGGCCTGCCGGGTGAGGGTCGGGAGCTCGCCGCGGTCGACGATGCCCCAGTAGGCCGGCTTGGCCTGCAGGTCGTCGTCGAACGGCAGTGGCGCGCCCTCGCGCCACGACCGGCTGTCGTACGGGCCCCACAGCGTCACCGCGAACAGGTCCGGGTACTCGCGGAGCATGTCGAACACGTCCGCGTAGTAGTAGCCCTGCGCGACGAGCTTCTCCGCCGTGACCGTCCCGTCGATGGGGGCGTCGAGCTCGGTGACGGCCTGCAGCAGGCCGGTCGTCGCGAAGGCGTCGATGCTCGCCTTCATCTGCGAGACGGGCTGCAGCAGGTTGACGTGGAACTGGTGGCCGAGGCCGTCGAGCGGCACGTCGCGGGCCAGCAGCCGGTTGACGACGTCGAGCATGGCCTGCCGCTTGGCGGGCAGCTCGGTGTTGTAGTCGTTGAGGAACAGCTGGACGGGGCCGTCGGCGTCGCCGCCGTTGAACGCCTCGCTCGCGTACTGGTACGCGAGGTCGAGGTACTGCTCGCCGAGCACCTGGTACCAGCGGCTCCTGCGCAGGCCGTCGGACTCGCTCTCCGCGATGGCCTCGTTGACGACGTCGTACGCGACGATCGGGTTGCCCGCCGTGCCGTACTCGCCGTACTTCTGGCGGTAGTGGTCGGCGACCGTCTCGATGTGGGTGCGCATGCGGTCCCGCAGGATCTGCTGGTCCGCGGCGCTGTCGGTCAGCGGCGTTCCGTCGACATGGTTGAAGAACCAGTCCGGCGTCTGGGAGTGCCACACGAGCGTGTGCCCGTAGACGCGCTGCCCGTTCGCGACGGCCGCGTCGATGAGCGCGTCGCCCGCCTCGAACGTGAACGTCCCCTCGGTCGGCTGGATGCTCTCCGGCTTCATGGCGTTCTCGGCGGTGATCTGGTCGTAGTGCTTGACGACGAGCTCCTTGCCGGAGCCGACCGTCTCGCGCTCGTCGATCGCGACGCCGACCGGCCAGGGCAGCACGTCCTGGAGGGACGGGATGTCCTGCTGCACCGGCGGGGCCGTCGAGCCGCTGACGACGACGTCGTCCACCAGGAACGACGCGAGCGACGACGAGGACTCGACGTACAGCAGCGCGGAGTCGGCCGACGCCATCGTGTACTGCGCCTGCGCCTGGACCCAGCGGTCCGCGGTGACGCCGGTGGCCGTCGTGACGGTGTCGTACGTCGACTCCCCCGCGGTGTCGCGCTGCACCGAGATCCGCAGGTCCGCGGGCTCGGTCGCACCCTCCGCGAGCTTGAGCCACGCGGAGACCGTGTAGGTGCGGCCCTGCTGGAAGACGTCCGTGACGGTCGCACCGATGCCGTTCCACGCCTGCGTCCGGTCGGCGACGAGCGCCGCCTGGGCGCCGCCGTGGGCGTCGTCGGAGAGCGTCACGCTGCTCGGGCCACGCGGGCCCCAGACGCCGAGGCCGGCCTCGAAGTCGTTGCTCAGGCCCGTGGGCAAAGAGCCGTCGTCGTCGAGCCCGCCGGTCGGCAGCGTGAACTGCCAGCCCGCCGCGAGGCGCTCGTCGACGACCGTCGTGACGGCCGCGAGCGTGCCGCTGCGGTCGCCGCCGCCGTCGTGCGCGAGCACGACCTGACCGGCCTTCATGGCCGCGCGCAGGTTGGCGGTGAGCGTCGGGACGTCCTGCGTCGCCCAGTCGTTGATCGTGTTCGTCACCGCGAGCGGCTGCATGCCGAGCGCGACCGCGACGCCGGGCGTGACGCCCCACGAGCCGTTGGGGGCGCGGAAGTACGGCACCTTCGCCCGCGGGTCGCCGAGGGCGTCGCGGATGATGCCGAGGTTCTCGACGAGGTCGGCGCGCACCTGCTCGGCCGTCCAGCCGCCCATGTCAGCGTACGACGTCGTGTGGTTGCAGAGCGTGTGGCCGTCGGCGACGATCCGCCGCAGCACGTCCGCCCCGCCGGGCGCCTCGATGTTCTGGCCGATGACGCAGAACGTCGCGTGCAGGTCGCGCTCGGCGAGGAAGTCGAGCAGCGCCGTGGTCGTGGCGCCGTTGGGGCCGTCGTCGAACGTCAGCGCCGCGACGTCGCCGGTGCCGCGGGCCGTGGCGACCGGGGTGGTCGTGGGGTCGACCGCGCCGCCGGGGACGACGCCGCCCGGGTCCGTCGGCTCCTGGCCGGTGATCACGACGTCGTCGAGCAGCACGTCGGGGAACGGTGCCGCGTCGCCGCCGTCGAGGTACATGCGCGCCGCACCGACGCCCTCCTCGAAGGTGTAGGAGCCGCTGATCGTCGTCCACGCGTCCGCGGCGAGGGTGCTGGGGCCGCTGACCCACGTGTACGGGTTGGACGCGGCGGGCGCGTCGACGGTGAAGTGCACGCCCGCGGCGGGCTGGGTGGCGTCGGCGAGGCGCGCGCGCATGCTCACCGTGTAGGTGGCACCGGGCTCGAGCAGCGGGACGAGGTCGAGCGCGACGCCCTGCCAGCCCGCGGTCCGGCCGGCGATGCTCAGGCTGGTGCCGGTCCCGTCGGGGTCGGGCGCGAGGCTCAGGGTGGGGCTGCCGCTCGGCGTCCACGGGGCGTAGGTGCCGCCCTCGAAGTCGCTGCGGAAGATCTCGACGTCGGCGGCACGGGCCGTCGACGCGGGTGCGGAGCCGAGCGCCGGCGCGGCCACCAGGCCCAACGCCAGCACCCCGACTCCGATAGTTTCGAACACGCCTGACCGACTCATCGACGCTCCTTTGCGCAGACGGGTCCCGATTCCCGGGGTTTCGGTCCGACGATACGGGCAGCGCCGACAATCCGGCCAGACCTGACGGGCAGAAACCTCCCGACGGATGTGTCGAAACTATCGACGATCCGGCATGCGCCCCGGTCAGTCGATCGGCACCCGCGACGACACCAGCCGGCCGTCCGCGTCGAGCGCGAGCTCCAGCCGCAGCCGCCACGCGTCGTCCCGGTCCGGGAAGTCCGACCGTGCGTGCCCCCCGCGGGACTCCGCGCGCTCCAGCGCCGCGGCCGTGAGGACCGTCGCGACCTGGTGGACGTTCGTCGTCTCCCACTCCGCGACCTGCGGCGCGGCGAGCGCCCGGCCCTCGTCGCGGCGCTCGTGCGCGTCCGTCGGCACCCCCGCGAGCGCGGCACCCGCCCGGCGCAGCCCGTCCCCGGACCGCAGCACCCCGGGGCCGTCGGAGGCGATCCGCTGCACCCGGGACCGCGCGGCGGCCGCGACCAGCGCCGCGTCGCCCGACCGGCGCTCCGGCGTCTGCCGCGGCAGCGCACCCTCGGCGACCTTCGCCGCGATGTGCCGGGCCGCGCGGGTCGCGAAGACCAGACCCTCCAGCAGCGAGTTCGACGCCAGCCGGTTCGCGCCGTGCACTCCGGTGCACGCCACCTCCCCCGCCGCGTACAGGCCCGGCACCGACGTCCGTCCCACGAGGTCCGTCACGACGCCGCCCGAGTGGTAGTGCTGCGCGGGCGCCACGGGGACCAGGTCGTTCGCCAGGTCGATGCCGTGCTCCAGCAGCCGCTCGTGGATCGTCGGGAACCGCCGGCGCAGGAAGTCCGCGCCCAGGTGCCGCGCGTCCAGCCACACGTGGTCCGCGCCCGTCGCGGCCATGCGCCGCACGATCGCGTGCGCGACGACGTCACGCGGCGCGAGCTCGGCCATCGGGTGCTCGTCCGGCATGAACCGCACGCCGTCCGTGTCGAGCAGCAGCGCGCCCTCGCCCCGCACCGCCTCCGACACGAGCGTGAGCTGCCCCTTCACGCCCGCGCCGAGCCACAGGACCGTCGGGTGGAACTGCACGAACTCGACGTCGCCCAGCACCGCGCCCGCGCGCAGCGCCGCCGCGATCCCGTCGCCCGTCGCCGAGGCCGGGTTCGTCGACGACCGGAAGACCTGCCCGATGCCGCCCGTCGCGAGCACCACGGCCCGGCCCAGGGCCGCCCCGACACCGTCGCGCTGACCCGCGCCGATGACGTGCAGCGTCACGCCGCACGCCGCACCCGGCGCGCCGTCCGGCCCGGGCGGACCCGTGAGGACGTCGAGGACGAGCGCGTGCTCGATGACCTCGATGCCCGGGTCGTGCCGCACCGCCTCGATCTGCGCGACCAGCGCCCGGGAGATCTCCGCACCCGTCGCGTCGCCGCCCGCGTGCGCGATCCGGTCGGCGTGGTGCCCGCCCTCGCGCGTCAGCGAGATCTGCCCGTCGGGCTGCGTGTCGAAGACCGCCCCGCGCGCGACGAGCTCGCGCACGCGCGTCGGGCCCTCCGTGACCAGCACCTCGACCGCCCGCGGGTCGCACAGGCCGACGCCCGCGACGAGCGTGTCCTGCAGGTGCGCCGCCGGGGAGTCCGACGGGTCGAGCGCGGCGGCGATGCCGCCCTGCGCCCACACCGTCGAGCCCGAGACCAGGGCGTCCTTCGTCACGAGCAGCACGCGCGGCACCCGCGTGCGCAGCTCGAGCGCGGCCGTCAGGCCCGCGATGCCCGACCCGACGACGACCGCGTCGGCCTCGACCGTCCAGCCCGCCGCGGGCGCGGCGAGCCGCGTCGCCAGGCGGGGGGCGCCCGCAGGCCCCGGACGCGCGACCGTCCCCGACCCGGCACGCGCCGGGCCGGTGTCCGTCGTCCCCGTGGTCGTCGCCCCCGCCTCGACCGCGGTCACCGGTCGGTGCCGGCGGGACCCGCCGCGGGCGGGAACGGGTGCGGGTGCTCGACCAGGTCGCGGCCCACCGCGAACGGCACGCCGCTCGACACCAGGCCCGCCTGCGCGGTCCACTCGTCCGGGACCCGGCCCGGGTCCTCCCCGAGCTCGACGATCCGGTTCTCGGCGTCCACCAGCACCACGTGCGGCTGGTACGTGCGCGCCTCCGCGTCCGACATCAGGCCGTACGCGATGAGGATCACGACGTCACCCGGGTGCACCAGGTGCGCCGCGGCGCCGTTGATGCACACCTGCCCCGACCCGGCCTCGCCCGCGATCGCGTACGTCGTCAGGCGGGAGCCGTTCGTCACGTCGACCACGTCGACCTGCTGACCCGGCAGCAGGTCCGCCGCCGCGAGCAGGTCCGCGTCCACCGTGATCGACCCGACGTAGTGCAGGTCCGCCTGCGTCACCGTCGCGCGGTGGATCTTGCCGGTCATCATGGTCCGCTGCAGCGTCGTCATGCGCGGGCTCCTCCCTGGGTGGACGCACCGGGCGCCACCACGCCGTCGGGCAGCCGCGACGCACCGAGCGTCACCGCCGTGTTGTCGATGAGGCGCGTCGTCCCGACGCGCACCGCGAGCAGCAGCACCGCCACGCCCGCGAACGTGTCCGCGACCTCCGTGAAGTCGTCCGGGTCGACCAGCGCGACGTAGTCGACGTCGGCCTCCTCGACCCCCGCGGCCGTGAGCGCCGACCGCGCCGCGTCCCGCACCTCGTGCGCCCCGGCACCCGCCCGCGCCCACTCGGCACCCGAGCGCAGCGCGCGCGACAGGCCCAGCGCGCGGACCCGCTCGTCGGGCGACAGGTACGCGTTGCGGCTCGACAGCGCCAGGCCGTCCACGTCCCGCACCAGCGGGGCGCCGACGACCTCGACGGGCACGTCGAGGTCGCGCACCATGGCACGGACCGCCGCGAGCTGCTGCGCGTCCTTCTCGCCGAACAGCGCCACGTCGGGTCGCGTCAGGTGCAGCAGCTTGAGGACGACCGTGAGGACGCCGTCCAGGTGCCCGGGCCGCGCCGCACCCTCGAGCACGTCGCCGATCGGGCCCGCGCTCACGCGGACCGTCGGGTCGCCGCCCGGGTACACCTCGTCGACGCCCGGCGCGAACACCACGTCGCCCGCCCCCAGCAGCCCGGGGCCGGTGAGCATCGCGAGGTCGCCGTCGAGGTCGCGCGGGTACCGGGACAGGTCCTCGGCGGGCCCGAACTGCAGCGGGTTGACGAAGATCGTCACGACGACGTCGTCCGCGAGCTCGCGCGCGTGCGCGACGAGCGACAGGTGCCCGGTGTGCAGCGCACCCATCGTCATGACGACCGCGCGCCGGTACGGGCGTGTGCCGCGGGCCGGCGACGCCGCACGGGCGTCCTGCTCGGCGAGCGCCGCGGCGAGGTCGGCGCGCGTGCGCGCGAGCGCCGGCGTCGTGCGTGGTGTCATCGGTCGTCCTCCTGCGGGCGGGTCTGCCCGGTCGGCCCCGGCCCGGTCGGGCCGTCGTCGGGCCCCGCCGGCGGGTCACCGGCGGGCCGTCCCTCCTGGTCCAACGATCCAGCATCCCCGCTCATGCCCTCGCCCGCAGGTGGGGTGGCGGACGTCACGTCCGCCGGGCCGTCGGCGAGCGCGTCCAGGACACGGGTCGCAGCGTCGTCGGAGACGATCCCCGCCGCGAGCGCCCGCCGCGTCGCTCCGCGCGCGAGCGTCCGGTACGAGTCGAGCACGTCGACCGCGCCCGACGCGGCGACGAACCGGCCGAGCACGGCCGTGTGCTCCCGGACGGTGCCGTCGTCGCCGCGCCGCACCGGCCCGGTGAGCGCACCGATGGCCCCCGCACCGCGGTCACCCGACGGGTCCGCGGGCGACTCCGCCCGCAGCGCGCCGTCGAGCGCGGCCTCCAGCAGCGGCCCGAGCATGCGGCCCGGGTCCTCGACACCCGCCGCGGCGAGGGCCTGCGCGGCCTGCGCGACGAGGACGACCAGGTGGTTCGCGCCGTGCGCGAGCGCCGCGTGGTACAGCCCGCGCGCGGCCTCGTCGACGACGACAGGCTCCCCCCCGACCTCCACGACGAGCGCCTGCCCGATGGGCAGCACCGCGCCCGGACCGGTCACCGCGAACGGGCAGCCCGCGAGCCGCGCCAGGTCGAGCGACGTGCCCGTGAACGTCATCGCCGGGTGGATCGCGAGCGGGATGACGCCCGCCGCGCGCGCGGGGTCGAGGACGTCCGTGCCGAACCGTCCCGACGTGTGCACGACGATCTGCCCCGGCTGCCACGCGCCGAGGTCCGCGAGGCCGCGCACCAGGTCCGCGAGCGCGTCGTCCGGGACGGTGAGCAGCACGAGCTCCGCGCGCCGCACGACCTCCTGCACGTCCAGCAGCGGGACGCCCGGCAGCAGCGCCTCGGCGCGCTCGCGCGACGCCTCGGAGATGCCCGACGCCGCGACGACCGGGTGCCCCGCACCGCGCAGCGCGTTGCCGAGGACGGCGCCCACGCGGCCCGTGCCGACCACGCCGACACCGAGCCGGCCCGGTCGGGTCACCGCTCCGCCCCGGGCTGCGTCCGCATCCACTGCTCCGGCCCGGCGCTCGCGCGTGCCGTCCGGGCCCGCTCCGCCTGCTCGTCGAGCAGCGCGACCGCCACGGCGGCGTCGAGGTGCGCGACGTCCGGGCTGACCGGGCCGGGCGTCGAGTGCACGACGAACGACGCGAGCCCGAGCCGCCGCTGGACCGGTCCCTGCTGCAGGCCGAGCGACTGCGTGCGCTCGTGCGGGACGACGTCGACCTGCCGGAACCACCGCCCGCGCCGGATGACCAGCGCGCGCCGGGTCACGAGCACCCCGTGCCGCCGCCAGCCGAGCGGGTCGACCCAGCGGGCGCGACGCGGCGCGACCGCGAAGCCCTGCGCGCCGTCGGTCCCGGTGAGCGCGGCGTCGACGACCGCGACCGGGTCGTCGACGCCCAGGTCGTGCAGCACGAGCCACAGGGCGGTGCGGGCCTCGTCGCGCGTCGCGACGGGGTGCAGCACGGTGTCGCGCTGCTGCTCGCCCGACACGGAGTACCCGGCGACGTTCATCTCGACGCGCCACCAGTCGGGCCGCCGCCACCACAGCCCCTGGCTGAGCCGGATCGCCTGGACCCGGCCCGGGGGCACGGTCTGCGCGCGCGACTCGGTGAGGCCGTGCCGCAGGCGGATGCCGTCGGGCGACGTCGCGGCCCGGAAGCTCGCGCCCTGGTTGATGCGCGACCACACGTACGAGAGCAGGCCGAAGAGCATGGGCAGCAGGAAGAAGACGGTCGCGAACGTGCGGCTGAGGATGCCCGCGCCGATCGCCACGACCACCGCGAGGACCAGGCCGACGGTCGCGCCGGAGCGGATCGTCGCGTGCACGAGCCGCCCGATCGGGACCTCGTACACCTGGTGCTCGGGGGCGGCCTCGAACGCGGGCACCGGTACGACGGTCGTGCCGGCGGCGGTCGTCGACGGCGGCGTGGTGGGCGCACCGAGCGCCGCCGCGACCACGTCGGACCCGCCCCCGGGCACGTGGCCGTCCAGGCCGGGAACGGCGGCGGTCGCCGTCGCGCCGTCGCCGACCGCACCGGTCGCCGGCTCAGGGGCGAGGGCGGGAGCGGGGGCCGCTGTCGGGCGCTGCAGCCCCGCCGCGAGCGCCAGCAGCTCGGCCCGCAGCGCGAGCGCGTCGGACTCCCGCAGGAACGCGAGCGACACGGCCGACCCGGACCCGCCCGCGACCTCGAGCTTGAGCTCGGCGAGCCCGACGAGCCGCGCGAGCAGCGGCTGGACGACGTCGACGGCCTGCAGCCGGTCGAGCCGCGCCTGCCGCTGCTGGCGGAACAGGATGCCGGTGTTGAGGTGCACGGCCTCGTCGGTCACCGCGAACCGGGTCATCCGCCACGCGAGGCCCGAGTACGCGAACCCGACGACGGCGACGGCGGCGAGCACGCCCAGCACGACGAGCCAGCCGCGACCCTCGAACAGCTCCATGAGCCGCCGGACGTCGTCCGCTGCCTGGTACCCGCCGACGACGAGCACCGCGACCACGATCTTCCAGCCCTTGAGCGCCGGGGTGACGGGGTGCATCCGCCGCCACTCGAGGTGCTGCGCGGCGGTCGTCCCGCTCACAGGCCCGCCAGCCGCGCCTCGCCGCGCGACGCGAGCCGGTCACGCAGCCGCGCCGCCTCCTGCGGGGGCAGCCCCTCGATGGACGCGGTCGTCGCGGGCGACGCCGTGTGCAGCTGCACCGAGGCGATGCCGAACTTGCGCGCCAGCGGACCCGCCGTGACGTCGACGTACTGCATGCGCCCGTAGGGGACGACGACGAGCTGCTGGAACAGGATGCCGCGCCGGACCAGCAGGTCGTCGGCGCGCTCGGCGTAGGCCAGCGCGCGCACCTGCCGGGGCACGAGCAGCCCGATCCAGACGCCCAGCAGCACGATCACCGCGGGCAGCGACCACAGCCAGGCGACTCCGGTGAGCGCGGCGAGCGCGACCGTGCCGATCAGCAGCGGCCCGAGGACGATCGCGGTCACCGTGAGCCGTGCGGACGCGAGCCGCGGCGACACGGGGGTCCAGTCCACGCCCAGCGGGTCGAACAGGTCCGTCCCGGCGGGCGTGGGGTCGGCCTTCGGCTGGCTGACGTCGGAGGTCATGCGCTCATCCTCCCACCGCGGGCACCCCGCCCGGAGCGGTCAGCCCGTGACGTCCGGGGCGCTCTCGTCGCGGCGCACGGCGCCCTCGTCGGGCGGCGGGACACGGCAGAACCGCTCGACGACCAGGCCGACGACGGCCAGCACGACCGCCCCGCCCGCGGCGACCGCGGCGGCCGCCGCCCGGCCGGTGTTGCCGGGCACGCCCTGGTCCGCCACGAGCGCGAGCGCCTGGCCGCCGTACCAGCCGGCCAGCAGCGCACCCGTGTAGCAGGACGCCTTCGCGAGCACCGCGGTCCGGGCCGCGCGGATCGGGTTGAGCCCGGGCCGCTTGCCCTGCAGGAACTGGCGGACGGCCCACCCCATCGCGACGACGACGCCCGCGATGACGACCTCGACCGCCGCGACCAGCCACGGGACCTGCGGGGGCGGTGCGCCGCGGTCCATGAGGGCGTCGAGCACGGCCCACGTGAGCGCCGCGACGAGGGCCGTGATGCCGACGAGCGTCGGCCAGCGGGTCGCCTGGATCACGGGCGCGGCGTCCGCGGCACCGCACCGGTCCCGTCGGTGCGCGGCGGGTGCGGGTCGTAGCCGCCGTCCTGCGGGTAGCCGGGCGCCGCCGGGTGCGGGTCGTAGCCGCCGTCCTGGTACCCGGGGGCGGGCTGGTCGACGACGGGCACGCCGCTCGTGCCCGGCACCGCGGCGGTCAGCCAGTCGAGCGCGAGCCAGCGGACGCCGCCCCGGTCCGGCGCGGTGGCGGCGAGCGCCGCGACGGGACCGCCGCCGAGCCCGGGCAGGACGGCCTGCGGGTCGACCTGCGACCACGGCTCCAGGACGAACGCCCGCTCGTGCGCGCGCGGGTGCGGCAGCTCCAGGTCGTCCGTGACGGCCAGCACCGACCCGTAGACGACGATGTCGACGTCGAGGGTCCGCGGGCCCCACCGCTCGGCGCGCTCACGCCCGTGCGCGTGCTCGACGGCCTGCGTCGCGCGCAGCAGGTCGCGCGGGGACAGCGTCGTGCGGGCCAGGACGACCGCGTTGAGGTAGTCGGGCTGCTCGGGCCCGACCGCGGCCGTGCGGGCGAGCGGCGAGACGTCGGTGACCTCGATGCCGCGCGTCCCCGCGAGGTCCGAGACCGCGGCGCGCAGGGTCTCCTGGGCGGCGCCCAGGTTGGCGCCGAGCGCGAGGACGACCTCCACGGGGGCCGCGGGCGCGTCGTCGAGGGGGTCGGTGACGATCTCCCCCGTGACGACGTCGGCCGGGTCGTCGTAGTCCGGGACGGGCCCCGGCATGACCTGCGTGGCCGACGGGTCCCACGGCTCGACGGCCGACGACGCGACCGGCACCGGCGGTGCGGCCTGCGTCGGCGGTGCGACCTGCATCGGGGGCGCGACCAGCGCCGCAGCGGGGTGCGCCGACGCGGTGGGCACGCCCGGCCCGGGCGACACCGGGCCCGGAGCCGCCGGCAGCGGCGACGCGACGTGGGCCTGCGGTCCCGCGGACAGCTCGCC
>NZ_BIMR01000110.1 GCF_004306155.1 Cellulomonas biazotea | reverse complement strand
GTCCGCGGGTCCGGTGGGACCCGGCGGACGCCGGCCGTGGGTGCGCGCCGGGGGACCGGCGGGCGGGTGGGGCGCAGCGGGTCGGCGCTGCGCCCGGGCTCAGCCCTGCTGGATGGCGGAGACGTCGAGCGAGATGACGACCTTGTCGGCGACGAGGACGCCACCGGCCTCGAGGGCCGCGTTCCACGTGAGGCCGAAGTCCTTGCGGGAGATCGTCACGGTGGCCTCGAACCCGGCGCGCGTGTTGCCGAACGGGTCGACGGCGGTGCCGTTGAACTCGGTGGCGAGCTCGACGCTCTGCGTCACGCCGTGGATCGTGAGGTCGCCGACGATGACGTAGTCGCTGCCCGCGCCGCGGATCTCGGTCGAGGCGAAGGTCCACTGGCCGAACTTCTCGACGTCGAAGAAGTCGCCCGACTTGAGGTGGCCGTCGCGGTTGGCGTCACCGGTGGAGACGGTGGACGGGTCGAGCGTGACGTTGACGGAGGTGTCCGCGAGCGTCTCGCCGACGACGATGGTGCCCTCGGAGACGGCGATCGAGCCGCGGACCTTGGAGATGCCGGCGTGACGGACCGTGAAGGCGGCCTCGGTGTGGGAGGCGTCGACGGCCCACGTGCCGGTCGTGAGGCCGGCGGGAAGGGCGGTGGTGGCGGTGGTGCTCATGGGGGAGGCTCCTCAGTCGTTGAACGGTCAACCACTCTCGTTAGTTGAGAATTGAACTACACTCGTCGGCAGAGCGCAAGAGATGTCCGGAGGACGGAGACGTGATGAGCACCACCGAGCCCACGACCGCCGTGTCGAGCGAGCGGGCGGGCGACCCGACGACGGGGCCGACGGACGAGCCGACGGACGAGCCGACGCCCGCCGGTGGCTGGCTCACCGCCGAGCAGCAGCAGCACTGGCGCTCGTTCCGGTCCGGCGCCGCCCGGCTCATCGCCGTGCTCGACCACGAGCTCGAGGCGCAGTCCGGCCTGTCCACGCACGAGTACGAGGTCCTCGTCCGCCTCTCCGAGCGGCCCGGCCGCACCATGCGCATGTCCGAGCTCGCCGACGGCGTCGTGCACTCCCGCAGCCGCCTCACGCACACCATCCGCCGCATGGAGGCCGCGGGCCTCGTCGGCCGCACGCCCTGCGCCGAGGACGCGCGCGGCGTGAACTGCACCATGACCGCCCTCGGGTGGAGCCGCCTCGTCGCCGCCGCGCCCGGGCACGTCCAGTCCGTCCGCGACCACCTGGTCGACGTCCTCACCCCCGCGCAGTTCGCCGCGCTCGGCGAGGCCATGCAGGTGGTGGCCGACCGCATCGTCTCGGGACCGTGCGAGGACGCCGCGGGTGGCCCGTGTCACGTCGGCTGAGCACCCGGACCGTCCGGGACACCCAGCCACGTTTGCGACACTGACCCCTATGGTCGCCACCACCGTCCACCTGCTGCGTCACGGCGAGGTGCACAACCCCGACGGTCTGCTCTACGGACGTCTGCCCGGGTACCGCCTCTCCGAGCGCGGCCACGCCATGGCCCGGGCCGTCGCCGACGCGCTCGCGGGCGAGCCCGACGCGGCCGGCGGTCCGGCCCGCACGCGGCACGACGTCACCGTCGTCGTCGCCTCCCCGCTGCAGCGCGCGCAGGAGACCGCGGCCCCCATCGCCGCCGCGTTCGGCCTGGACGTCGGCACCGACGAGCGCCTCATCGAGGCCGCCAACCACTTCCAGGGCATGAAGTTCGGCGTCGGCGACGGCTCGCTGCGCCACCCCACCCACTGGCCGTACCTGCGCAACCCGTTCCGGCCGTCGTGGGGCGAGCCGTACAAGGAGCAGGTCGACCGGATGCTCGCCGCCGTCGACGCCGCACGCGACCTCGCCCGCGGCCACGAGGCCGTGCTCGTCAGCCACCAGCTCCCCGTCTGGGTCACGCGCCTCGCCGTCGAGGGCCGCCGCCTGTGGCACGACCCGCGCCGCCGCCAGTGCAGCCTCGCGTCGCTGACCAGCCTGCGCTACGAGGACGACCGGCTCGTCGGCGTCGGCTACAGCGAGCCCGCCGCGGCGCTGCTGCCCGGCGCGTCCCCGGTGGCGGGGGCGTGAGCGTGCACGGGACCGCCCGGGCGCCACGACCGCTGCGCGCCCGCGCGCGGCGCCTGCTCGGTGCGGCCGTCGCCGCGTCCGCCGCGCTGCTGCTCGTCGCCGGGTGCTCGGTCGGCGCCGCGGACGACGACACCCCCGAGGACGTCGTCGACCAGGGCTACCAGTCCGGCGACGGCAGCGCGACGACGTGGGCCGCCGCCGACCGCAAGGGCCCGCTCGACCTGGCCGGCACCGACTACGCCGGGGTGACGCAGGACGTCGCGGACTGGCGCGGGGACGTCGTCGTCCTCAACACCTGGTACGCCGCGTGCCCGCCGTGCCGCGCCGAGGCCCCCGACCTCGTCGACCTCGCGAACGACTACGCCGACCAGGGCGTGCACGTCCTCGGGCTCAACGGCACCGACGCCGCGGGCGCCGCGGAGGCGTTCCAGCGCCAGTTCGAGGTCCCGTACCCGAGCATCGACGACACCGACGGTGCCGCCGTCGCCGCCCTGCAGGGCGTCGTGCCCGTCAACGCCGTCCCGACGACCGTCCTGCTCGACCGCGACGGCAAGGTCGCCGCGCGCATCCTCGGCCTCGCCGAGGGGTCGACGCTGCGCGCGCTCGTCGACGACCTGCTCGCCGAGCAGCCGGGCGGCACGTCGTCGTGACCCCCGCCGTCCTGCCCGCGCTCGCCACCGGCCTGCCGGTCGTGGCGGACGTCGGCGACACCTTCGGCCGGGCCGTGACGTCCGGCTCGCTGCTGCTCGCCGTGCCGCTCGCGCTGCTGGCCGGCCTCGTGTCGTTCGCGTCGCCGTGCGTCCTGCCGCTCGTGCCGGGGTACCTCGGCCTGCTGGGCGGGATGAGCGGAGCGGGCACGGGCGCAGGCCGGTCGCGCCCGGCGACCACGCCGGGTGCGGCTGCGGGGTCGGGCGCCGCCGTCGAGGACGACCCGACCGGGTCCGGGACGGCCGACTCCACCGGGTCGGACGGCCCTCGTCCGCGGACCGCCACCGTCACCGCGCCGCGCGTCGCGGCCACCCGCTCGCGCGTCCTGCTGGGCGTCGCGCTGTTCGTCGCCGGGTTCACCGCGGTGTTCGTCGCCTACGGCGCGCTCGCCGGGTCGCTCGGCGGGCTCCTGCTGCGCTGGCAGGACCCGGTGACGCGCGTCCTGGGCGTCGTCGTCATCGTCATGGGCCTGGCGTTCCTCGGGCTCGTGCCGTTCCTGCAGAACGAGCGCCGCCTGCACCTCGCCCCGCGCGCGGGGCTGTGGGGCGCGCCCCTCCTCGGCGTGACGTTCGGCCTCGGCTGGACGCCGTGCATCGGCCCGACCCTCGCCGCGATCCTCACGCTCTCGCTCGACGGCGGGTCCGCCGGGCGCGGCGCGCTGCTCGCCGTCGCGTTCTGCGTCGGCCTCGGGCTGCCGTTCCTGCTGGTCGCGCTGGGCCTCGAGAGCAGCACGCGGATGCTCGGCTTCCTGCGCCGCCACCGCCTGGCGATCCTGCGGGTCGGCGGCGCGATGCTCGTCGTCCTCGGCCTCGCCCTCGTCACCGGGGTGTGGGGCACGTGGGCGGGCTGGCTGCAGGGCGTCCTCACGGGCTACGACCCCTTCGTGCCGGTGGTGTGACGTGAGCACCTACCGCCCCGAGGGCCTCGACGACGCGTTCACGCAGGTCGCCGAGCCGCCCGCCGCTGCGGGCACCGACGGCGGACCCGACGTCCGGCTGCCTGCGCTCGGCGCCGTCGGCTGGCTGCGCTGGGCGTGGCGCCAGCTCACGAGCATGCGCGTCGCGCTCCTGCTGCTCATGCTGCTCGCGGTCGCCGCCGTCCCCGGCACGCTGTTCCCGCAGCGTGCGCAGGACCCGCCCGGCGTCGCGCAGTACCTGATCGACCACCCGACCACCGGCCCGTGGCTCGACCGCCTGGGGTTCTTCGGCGTCTACTCCTCGGTCTGGTTCTCGGCGATCTACCTGCTGCTGTTCGCGTCGCTCGTCGGCTGCATCCTGCCGCGCACCAAGGTCCACCTGGCCGGGGTCCGTGGCCGCCCGCCGCGCACGCCCCGACGCCTCGGCCGGTTCCCGGCGCAGGGCGGCGCGACGACCGACGACGCCCCGCGTGACGTCGCCGAGCGGGCCGCGGCGACGATGCGGCGTGGCTGGTCGTGGCTGCCGTTCGTCCCGACGTACCGCGTCGACGTGCACGACGAGGGCGGCGGCACGTGGTCCGCGGCGGGCGAGCGCGGCTACCTGCGCGAGACCGGCAACCTCGTGTTCCACCTCGCGCTCGTCGGGCTGCTCGTGTCGGTCGCGACCGGCCAGATGCTGCACTACCGCGGGCAGGCGCTCGTCGTGCAGGGCCGTGGCTTCGCGAACGCGCAGGTCGACTACGACACCTTCGAGCAGGGGTCCGCGTTCGACCCCGCGAGCCTCGAGCCGTTCACGCTGCGTCTCGACGAGTTCGAGTCGCGGTTCGACCCCGAGACGCTCCAGTCGCGCGACTTCACCGCGCACGTGACGCTCACCGAGCCGGGCGACGAGCCGCAGCAGCGCACCATCAAGGTCAACCACCCGCTGTCCGCGGGCGGCGCGAAGGTCTACCTCCAGGGCAACGGGTACGCGCCGCAGGTCACGGTGCACGACGCCGCGGGCGAGGTCGCGTTCGCGGGTGCCGTGCCGTTCCTGCCGCAGGACGAGGTCTACACCTCGCGCGGCGTCGTCAAGGTGCCGGACGTCAGCGGCGGCCAGGCGCAGGTCGGCCTCGTCGGCTACCTGCTGCCCACTGCCCTGGAGGCCGCGCCCGGGCTGTGGCGCTCGACCGACCCGCAGCCCACCGACCCGCTGCTCGTGCTGTCCGTGTGGTCCGGCAACCTCGGGCTCGACACGGGCGTGCCGCAGAACGTCTACGAGCTCGACGAGTCGCGCATGGAGCAGTCCGTCGACGCCGACGGCGACGTCGTCACGCTGTACGTCCGCCCCGGCGAGACCGTCGACCTGCCCGACGGCCTCGGCACGCTCACCTTCGACGGCCTGCCCCGGTTCGTCGCGCTCGACCTGCGGCACGACCCCGCGCTGCCGTTCGTGCTCGTGTTCGCGCTGCTCGCGTTCGCCGGGCTCGCCGCGAGCCTCTTCGCGCCGCGGCGCCGCGTCTGGGTGCGGGCCGCCCCCGGGACCGGCGCGGACGCCGGCCGTACAGTGGTCACCGCGGCGGGCCTGGCCCGCGGCGACGACATCGGGCTCCAGCCCGAGCTGGACCGCGTCCTGGCCGCGACGCTGCCGGACCAGGACACCCCCGACCGCACGACCCCCCGCACCGCCCGCAGCACGGACGCCGAGGCCGACGCACCGACCTCGACCGTCCCCCGAGGAACCCCGAGGTAGCGCCCCCATGACCACCGGTGACCTGAGCACGCTCCTCGTGTGGGCGGCCGCGACCGCGTTCACCATCGCGCTCGTCGCGTACGCGGTCGACCTGTCCCGGGTCGCCGACGCCGCGCAGCGCCGGGCGGCCGCGAAGACGGCCGTCCCCGCGACGGTGCCCGCGGGCGCCGGCGGGGGAGCGGCGCCCGCCCCCGAGCCTCCGGCCGACGTCCCCGCCCGGTCGGCCCGGGCCGAGGGCATCGCCCGCTCGACCACGTACCTCGGCATCGTGCTGCTGCTCGCCGGCATCGTGCTGCGCGGCGTCGCGGCCGGCCGGTGGCCCACGGCCAACATGTACGAGTTCACGATCGTCGGCGTCTTCGTCGCGGTCGTCGTCCTCGCGGTCGTGCAGCGCAGGCGCGTCATCGTGTTCGTCGGGGTGCTCGTCATGGGCATCGCGGTGCTCGCGCTCGTGCTCGCCCTCAACGCGTTCTACATCCAGGCCGACGCCGTCCAGCCCGCGCTGCACAGCTACTGGCTGGTCATCCACGTGGGCGTCGCGATCATCGCGACCGGCATCTTCACGGTCGCGTTCGCCGCGTCCGTCCTGCAGATCCTCGCCGACGTCCGCGAGACCGGCCCGAAGCCCGTCGACGCCCCCCGTGCCTGGACGGACGGCATGCGCCGCGCCGTCGTCGGCCCCCGCTTCGCGTGGGTCGACCAGGTCCCGGACGCGCGCGAGCTCGAGGCGCTCGCGTTCCGCCTCAACGCGCTCGCGTTCGTGCTGTGGACGTTCACCCTCATCGGCGGAGCGATCTGGGCCGAGCACGCGTGGGGCCGGTACTGGGGCTGGGACCCCAAGGAGGTCGGCACCTTCGTCGCGTGGGTCGTGTACGCGGCGTACCTGCACGCGCGCACCACGCGCGGGTGGAGCGGGCGCCGCGCCGCGTACTTCGTGTTCGTCGGCTACGCGGTCGTCCTCGCGAACTTCACGGTCGTCAACCTGTTCATCGACGGGAAGCACTCCTACTCGGGGCTCTGAGCCCGCGAGCCGCTCCCGTCGCCTCGTCGGCGCGGCGTCCCGGTCAGGCCGGCACGCCGTCGCGGTCAGGTCGTCGGCGACCCGTCGCCCGTGTCCTGCTCGCGGCGCCGGCGCTCCTCGTCGAGCTTGCGCAGGAAGTCCGGGTCGTCGTCCGGTGCGACCGGGCCGGGCCGCCGCCGCGGGGCGGCCGGGCCACGAGCGGGCCGCGCCGACCCGTCCTGGCGCGCCGACGCCCGCCGGCCGCGGCTCACGAGGATCCACACGATCGCGCCGAGCACCGGGACGAGCACCACGAGGGCCATCCACAGCGCGGGGTGCACGCCGAGCCGCTCGTCGTCCTCGCTGCGCGAGATGTCGAGCACGCACCACACGACGAGCCCGACGACGATGATGAATCCGAGGTAGCGGGCCATCTCCCCAGGGTAGGCGTCGAGCCGTCCCGCCGCCGTCCTAGGCTGGTGGGGTGCCCGTCGTCCTGTACACGCTCTACCGTCTCGCGCTCTTCGGCGTCTTCCTCGGCCTGCTGTGGTGGGTCGGGATGCAGTCGTGGCTGGCGGCCGTCGTCGCGGCGCTGCTCGCGTGGCTGGCGTCGTACGCGATGCTGCGCCGGCCGCGGGACGCCGCCGTCGCGTGGATGGCGCGGCGCGGCGAGGACCGCGAGCGGCGGGGCGTGACGAGCCGGATCGGCAGCGGTGCGCGTCAGGACGCCGACGTCGAGGACGCCGCCGACGAGCAGGCGCGCCGAGCGGCCGGCCAGGACGGCACGACGCCCGCCTGACGACGGCGGGGACGACGGGTCAGAGCGCCAGCCCGAACCCCAGCAGCACGCCGAACGCGAGCTCGAGCATCCCCGTCCCGGCCAGCACCGGCACGAGCGCCCGGCCGCGTGCGCCGAGCAGGACCACGCCCGCGAGGATCCCCGCCGGGGCGAACAGCAGCAGCACGAGCAGCGCCCACGGCGCCGCGAACGCGCACACCGCGCCGAGTGCGACGGGGACGAGCACGAGCGCGGCGTACACGCGGCGCGCACGGTGCTCGCCGATCCGGACCGCGACGGTGCGCTTGCCGACGAGCGCGTCGGTCGGCACGTCGCGCAGGTTGTTGACCATGAGCAGCGCGCACGCGAGCAGCCCGACGGCGACCGCACCGACCCACGCCGTCCACGGCAGCCCGCCGACCTGCGTGTACGTCGTGCCGAGCACCGCGACGAGGCCGAAGAAGACGAACACGCCGACCTCGCCGAGCCCGCGGTAGCCGTACGGCGACCGCCCACCCGTGTACCCCCACGCCGCCGCGATCGAGAACGCGCCGACGGCGAGCAGCCACCACACCTGCGAGACGATCACCAGCGCGAGCCCGAGCAGCGCCGCGACGCCGAACGCCACGAAGGCCGCCGCCTTGACGGCCCCCGGGCGGGCGGTGCCCGACGCCGTCAGCCGCAGCGGGCCGACGCGGTCGACGTCGGTGCCGCGCACCCCGTCCGAGTAGTCGTTCGCGTAGTTGACGCCGACCTGCAGCGCGAGCGCGACCCCGAGGGCCAGCGCCGCCCGGCCCAGGTCGGCGCTGTCGACCTGGGCAGCAGCACCGGTCCCGACGAGCACGGGCGCGGCGGCCGCCGGCAGGGTCCGGGGCCGGGCACCGGCCACCCACTCGCGCGCAGTCGTCACGCGTCGCTCCTTCTGGTCGGGGCGGGTGCGCCGCCCGTGGTCGGGCCGGGGCCCGGGGTCTGCGCGGCCAGGGCGCGCTCCGCGAGCGCGGCGACGGCGCGCCGGTCGATCTTGCCCGGCC
>NZ_BIMR01000109.1 GCF_004306155.1 Cellulomonas biazotea | reverse complement strand
CCGTCCGGGTGGCGGCGGCGTGGCGGTCCGCGGGTGCGGTCGGTGACGCCGCCGGCGGGACGGCCCGGGAGCCCGGCGGGCCGGCCTGGGCCGCGGGGCCGCCCGGCGAGGGGCCGCCCGACGGGCAGGACGAGCTACCGGTCGACGAGGACGCGAGCATGACGAGGAGCACGACGTGACGCACGAGGACAACGGCGCGGCGTTCGACGCGAGCGGACGGCGGCTCGACCAGATCCGCCTGACGGGCATCGCGGCGACCGGCTACCACGGCGTCTTCGAGCACGAGCGGCGCGAGGGGCAGACGTTCGTCGCGGACGTCGTCGTGCACGTCGACACGCGAAGGGCGGCGGCGGGCGACGACCTGGCGCACACGCTCGACTACGGCGTCCTCGCGCAGCAGGTCGCAGCGGTGCTGGCGGGCGAGCCGGTGGACCTCATCGAGACGGTCGCCGAGCGGATCGCCGCGACCGTGCTGGCCGCGGGCGCCGTGCAGGCGGTCGACGTGGCGGTGCACAAGCCGCAGGCGCCGATCCCGGTGCCGTTCGACGACGTGGTCGTCGCGATCCGCCGCGACCGCACCAAGCTGCCGGCCGCGGAGCCGTACGTGGCCGACGTGCGTCCGCAGCGCACCCCGACCCCCACGTCGACGCCCGCCTCGTCGCCGCTGCCGCCCGCCCCGGGCGAGCTGTCCGCGGGACCGCAGGCCCACGTCGCGTCGCCGCTGCCGGCGGCTCCGGGCCCGGTGTCGCCCGGGCCGGGCGTGCCCACCGCGTCGGCGCACCCCGCTGCGG
>NZ_BIMR01000108.1 GCF_004306155.1 Cellulomonas biazotea | reverse complement strand
CCGCGGGGGCCCGCGGCGACGACGACGTCGTCGAGCGCGGGCGCGCGCTCGACTCCCAGTGGTCGCGCGACGGGATGGTCGCGCTCATCGCCGGGGGCTGCACGGTCGACGCGCTCACCTGGCGGGGCGACCTCGACGCGGCCGTCGACCTCGCGCTGCGGGTCATCGAGCACCTGGGCCGCGAGTGGTCCGACTACTTCCTCGGCGGCATCTGGCTGTCCGCGCTGGGGCTCGCGGCGCTCGCCGACGCGGCCGCGCAGGAGCGGCTGCTCGGCCGGGACGTGAGCGCCCGCGTCGCGCTCGGTGACCGGCTGCTGGAGCGGGCCCGTACCACCGCGGACCGCGGGCGTCCGCGGGGCGGCGTGCTCGGTCCCGAGGGGCGGGCGTGGCTGCTGCGGGCGCACGCCGAGCACGGGCGGCTCGTCGGGGAGAACGACCCCGAGGCGTGGCGCGCGACGCTGCGCGAGTTCGGCTACGGCTACCGCTACGAGGAGGCGCGGACCCGGTGGCGGCTCGCGGAGTCGCTGCTGGAGCACGGCGAACGGGACGCGGCGCACACGGAAGCGGCGACCGCGCTGGCCGACGCCGACGCGATGGGGGCCGTCCCGCTGGCGACGGCGGTGCGCGGGCTCGCCCGCCGGGGACGGCTCGACCTGCCGGGAGTCCGGGCCGGCGGCGCGGACGTCCTGACGGCCCGGGAGGTCGAGGTGCTCGGGCTCGTCGCGCAGGGGCTGTCGAACCGGCAGATCGGCGAGAAGCTCTACATCTCCGGCAAGACCGTGTCGGTGCACATCTCGAACCTGCTGGCGAAGCTCGGGGTGTCGGGGCGGGCCGAGGCCGTGTCGGTCGCGCACCAGCGCGGGCTCATCGGCTCCGACGTCTGACGACGCGGCCCGCACCTCGCCGGGCCGTTGACGCGGGCGGCACCGGCGGCGCGTCGACCTGCGGGGGCGCGTGTCAGGGCCGGGCCCTAGCGTGGGGCGCATGTCACCGTCGAAGACGCCCGCGGTCGAGATCGACGTGCGCGGGCGCACGGTCCGCGTCAGCAGCCCCGACAAGGTGTACTTCCCCGAGCGCGGGCTGACGAAGCTCGACGTCGTGCAGTACTTCGTGTCGGTCGGCGACGGCATCCTCGGTGCGCTGCTCGACCGGCCGACCACCCTGGAACGCTGGCCGAAGGGCGTCTTCGAGGGCGCGAAGCTCGCGACCCGGATGGACTCGACGGGCGACGCGTTCTACCAGAAGCGCGTCCCGCAGGGCGCCCCCGACTACGTGCGGACCGCGCGGATCGCGTTCCCGAGCGGCCGGACCGCCGACGAGGTCGCGCCGAGCGAGCTCGCCGTCGTCGCGTGGGCCGCCAACCTCGGCACGCTCACGTTCCACCCCTGGCCGGTGCTGGGCGACGACGTCGACTCCCCCGACCAGATCCGCATCGACCTCGACCCGCAGCCCGGCACCGACTTCTCCGACGCGGCGCGCGTCGCGCCACGCGTGCGCGAGCTGCTCGCCGAGCACGGCCTGGAGGGGACCCCGAAGACGTCGGGCGGGCGCGGCATCCACGTGTTCGTCCCGATCGAGCCGCGCTGGTCCTTCACCGACGCGCGCCGCGCGACCATCGCGTTCGGCCGCGAGCTCGAACGGCGCATGCCCGACGAGGTCACGATGAAGTGGTGGAAGGAGGAGCGCGGCCAGAAGATCTTCGTCGACTACAACCAGATGGCCCGCGACCGCACCATCGCGTCCGCGTACTCGATCCGCACGAACCCCCGCGCGACCGTCTCCGCACCGCTGCGCTGGGACGAGGTCGGCGACGTGCACCCCGACGACTTCGACGTCACGACCATGCCCGCGCGGTTCGCCGAGGTCGGCGACCTGTTCGCCCCGCTCGTCGCGCACGCCGCCCCGCGGTACTCGATCGAGTCGCTGCTCGAGCTCGCCGACCGGCAGGAGCAGGACGAGGGGCACGGCGACCTGCCGTACCCGCCCGAGTACCCGAAGATGCCGGGCGAGCCGAAGCGGGTGCAGCCGAGCCGCGACCGTGACAGGCCCCGCTGACGCCTCTCGGGGCGCCCCCGTCGCCTACCGGTCCGCGCGCGGCCGGTGGGTGCTCGTCGCGACCGTCCTCGGGTCGGCGCTCGCGTTCATCGACGCGACGGTCGTCACCATCGCGCTGCCCCGCATCGCCGCGGAGCTCGACGCGTCCACCGCGGACCTGCAGTGGACGGTCAACGGGTACGGCCTGACGCTCGCGGCGTTCCTGCTGCTCGGCGGGTCGCTCGGCGACCGGTTCGGGCGGCGGCGGGTGTTCCTCGTCGGCGTCGTCTGGTTCGCGGCCGCGTCGCTCGCGTGCGCGCTGGCCCCGACGGTCGGGCTGCTCGTCGCCGCGCGTGCGTTGCAGGGCGTCGGCGGTGCGCTGCTGACACCCGGGTCGCTCGCGATCATCCAGTCGACGTTCGCCGGTGAGGACCGCGGGCGGGCCATCGGCGCGTGGTCGGGGCTGGGCGGCATCGCGGGGGCGCTCGCGCCGTTCCTCGGCGGGTGGATCGTCGAGGTCACGTCGTGGCGGTGGGTGTTCGGGATCAACCTGCCGCTCGCGGCGGTCGTCGTGGTCGTCGCGCTGCGGGCCGTGCCGGAGAGCGTCGACCCGGACGCCGTCCGGCGGCTGGACGTCGCGGGCACGGTGCTCGCCGCCGCCGGTCTGGCTGCGCTGACCTGGGCGTTCACCGCCTGGACGGAGGACGGCACGCTCCGGCCGGCCGTCGCCGCCGCGCTCGCCGCCGGTGTCGCGGCCCTCGTGGCGTTCGTCGTGGTGGAGTCACGCGCCGCCGCACCGCTCGTCCCACCCGCCCTGTTCCGCTGGCGCCCGTTCGCCGGCACCAACGCCGCGACGCTCCTCGTCTACGCCGCGCTGTCGGGCGTGTTCTTCTTCCTCGTCGTCACGCTGCAGGTCGTCTCCGGCTACTCGCCGCTCGCCGCCGGGCTCGCACCCGTCCCCGTGACCGTGCTGCTGCTCCTGCTGTCCTCGACGTCGGGCGCGCTCGGCGTCCGGCTCGGCCCGCGCCTGCCGATGACCGTCGGACCGCTGGTCTGCGCCGCAGCGACCGTCCTGCTCGCCGGGATCGGGCCGGACGCGCCCTACCTGACCGCCGTGCTGCCGGGGGTGCTGCTCTTCGGCCTTGGGCTCGCCGCGGTCGTCGCGCCCTTGACGACGACCGCGCTCGCCGCGGCCCCCGACCGTCTCGCCGGCGTGGCGTCGGGCGTCAACAACGCGGTCGCCCGCGTCGCGGGGCTGCTGGGCATCGCGGTCCTGCCGCTCGTCGCGGGCGTCGGGACGGGCCTGACCGACCCCGCGACGCTCGCCGACGGGCACCGGGTCGCGATGCTCGTGTGCGCGGGACTGCTCGTCGCGGGCGGCCTCGTGTCGCTGGCCACGGTCCCGTCGTCGTCCGACGCGGTGCGCCCGGAGGCGTCCGACCGCGCGTGACGCGGGCGAGGCGCGGCGGCGTCGCCTCACCGGGGCCCGCGGGCGCGACGGCGCAGGAAGGTCGTCAGCCGCGGTACTCGAAGTGCCAGTACTCCGGGTTGGAGCCGTTCTGGCGCGCCCACGACGGCACGACCCACCCGTACGACGGCCCGTTCGCGACGAGCCAGTCACGCTGCGGCGTCCCCCACCCGTACTCGCACGGCAGCTCCGGGACGTCGAGCGCGAGGCCGGTCCCGTGCGAGGACGTGCCGGGAGTCGCGGCGACCGTCCCGAGCGCCTCGCGCATCGCGACCTGCGTCGCGAAGTCCCGGTAGGTGAGGTCGAGGCCGAGGTCGTGCCCGAACCGCGCCCGGAAGGCGGTGTTGAGGCGCTCGAGCGCCGCGGCCGCGTCGGTGCGCAGGTAGTACGGCGTGCCGCGCGGGTCGACGTCCCAGGAGATCGCCGCGAGCGCCGACGGCGGCAGCTTGCCGTTCGAGCCGTCGCCACCCTCGGTCGCGGGCGACGTGTAGAACGGCGGGCCGGTGTAGGTCGTCTCGCAGGACGGCGGCGCGGCGGCTGCGGTCGTCCCACCGGTCGACGCCGGTCGGGGCGTGCGGGCGGCGGCCGCCGCGGCCTGCTCCTGCGCCTGCGTCCACTGCGCCTGGGCGTCCGCGGTGGCCGTCTGCGCGGCCGCGGTCGTGGACGTCACGCGTCGGAGCGTCGCGACGGACGCCGTGTCGGCCGCGAGCGCCGCGTCGGCCTCGGCGAGCGCCGCCGCGAGGGTCTGCCGGAC
>NZ_BIMR01000107.1 GCF_004306155.1 Cellulomonas biazotea | reverse complement strand
GGCCGGTCCCGGGGCGACGGCCCGCGCCCGGGACCGGCCCGGCTCGACGCTCGCGCGACGGCGGGGCGGGACGGCGGTGCAGCCGCACGACGGCGCGGCGTCACCGCGGTGCAGGAGGGCCGCTCAGTGCTGCAGCGCCGCCTCCTTCTCGCTCTCGGCACCGGCCCGGATGTGCCGGGTGACCCACGGCGCGATCGCGAACATCCCGCCCGCGAAGACGAGCGCGACCAGGCCGATGCCACCGAAGTAGGCGGTGTCGCTCGCGCCCTCGGTGACCTGGACGAGCTGCGCGGTGATGGCGTTGCCCGCGGCGGGCGCGAGGAACCACAGCGCCATCGCCTGGCCGCGGAACGCCTTCGGCGCGAGCAGGGTCGTCGCGGCGAGCCCGACGGGCGACAGGCACAGCTCGCCGACCGTCTGGACGAGGTAGACGACACCCAGCACCCACGGCGGGGACTTCTCGTCGGCGAAGTACGCCGACGCCCCCGCGAGGAAGACGAACGAGAGCGCGGCGAACGTGAGCCCGATCGCGAACTTCACGGCGGTCGGGGGCCGGTCGTCGAGCCGGACCCACAGCCACGCGAAGAACGGCGCCAGCAGGATGATGAGCGCCGGGTTGATCGACTGGAACACCTCGGGCGACAGCGTCCGGCCGAGCACGTCGAGGTCCGTCCGGTTCTCGGCGTAGGCGGCCAGGGTGCTCGCGGCCTGCTCGAAGATCATCCAGAACAGCATCGCGGCGACGAACAGCGGCACGTAGGCGCGCAGCCGGGACCGCTCGTGGTCGGTGACCTTCGGCGAGCGGAACATGACCCAGAGCGTGGCGACGGGTGCGGCGAACGCCAGGTAGGACAGCGCGTCGACGAAGGTCGTCGCGCCGAACCCACCGCTGACGGCCCACGCGATCGCGAGGGCGACGAGCACGCCCACGAGGATCGCGAGGACCGTGCGGGTCACCGCGGGCCGGTCCGCCGGGGTCAGCGGGTTGGGCGCGACGTCGCCCGCGCCGCCGAGCAGCCCGCGGCCGAGCACGAAGAACACGAGGGCGATGCCCATGCCGACCGCGGCGACCGCGAAGCCCGCGTGGTAGCCGCCGATCGCGCGCGCGACGCCGACGAGGATCGGCGCGAGCAGCGAGCCGATGTTGATGCCCATGTAGAAGATCGAGAACGCCGAGTCGCGGCGCGAGTCCTCACGGCTGTAGAGCTCGCCGACCATGCTCGACACGTTGGGCTTGAGCAGCCCGGTGCCGAGCGCGACGAGCATGATGCCGAGGTAGGAGAACCCCGCGCCGGGGATCGTGAGCGACACGTGGCCAGCCGCGATGACGATGCCGCCGTAGAGCACCGAGCGCCGCGCGCCGATGACGCGGTCCGCGAGCCAGCCGCCGATCACCGACAGCAGGTACACGCCGGTCCCGTACGCGGCGACCATCGCGGTGCCGAGCGTGTCGTCGAGCCCGAGGCCGCCGTCCGCGACGGTGTCCGTCAGGTAGAACAGCAGGATGGCGCGCATCCCGTAGTAGCTGAACCGCTCCCACAGCTCGGTGTTGAACAGGGTGAACAGCCCGAGCGGGTGCCCGAAGAACGCCCGGTCCCGCGGGACCTGCCGTCGTCCGACGGGGCTTCCCGACTCCTCGCCCGACTCCTCGCCCGGCTTGCGCAGCGCGCTCGCGCCCGACGGCTCCGTCTGGTCGCTCATGGGTTCATGGAACCGCCGACGGCCGTCCCGCACCACCGGTCGCCCGTCCTGAGCGGCGCGGATACCGTCGCCGGGTGCCCACGATCCACTGGTTCCGCCGCGACCTGCGCCTCGCGGACAACCCGGCGCTCGTCGCGGCGGTCGAGGCCGCGCGGCACGCCGACGACCAGGTCGTGCCGCTGTTCGTCGTCGACGACGTGCTGTGGTCGTCGTCCGGTGCGCCGCGCCTGGCCTACCTCGCGCGGTCGCTGCGTGCGCTCGACGAGGCCCTCGACGGACGGCTCGTCGTGCGGCGCGGCCGCCCGGCGGACGTCCTGCCCCGGCTCGCGCGCGAGGTGTCGGCGGCGTCGGTGCACGTGACCGCGGCGACCGAGCCGTACGGGCGGCGACGCGACGCGGCCGTCGGTGCGGCGCTCGGCGAGGTCCCCCTCGTCGCGACCGGTTCCCCGTACGCCGTGGCGCCGGGCCGGCTGACGTCGGGGCAGGGCACGCCGTACGCGGTCTTCACGCCGTTCCGCCGCGCGTGGCTCGACCACGGCTGGTCCGCCCCCGCTCCGCGTCCGCGCGCGGTGCCGTGGGCGTCGGTGCGCGGCGACGGCGTCCCGGGCGCCCCGGAGACGTCCGTCCGGCTCCCTGCGGCGGGCGAGGCTGCGGCCCGTCGGCGCTGGGCCGACTTCCTGCGCGAGGGTCTGGCCGACTACGACCACGACCGCGACCGGCCCGACGTGGACGGCACGTCGACGATGTCGGCGCCGCTGAAGTACGGCGAGCTGCACCCCCGCACGCTCCTGGCCGACCTGGCCGCGCTGTCCCCCGCGGAGCGGGGCACCGCGTCGGTCGCGACGTACCGCTCGGAGCTCGCGTGGCGCGAGTTCCACGCCGACGTCCTGTGGCACCACCCCGGCGCGGCCCGGCGGTCGTTGCGCGACGTCGTCCCGGAGGACGCGTGGGCGACGGGGGCGGCGGCGGACGCGGCGTTCACCGCGTGGACGCAGGGCCGGACCGGGTACCCGGTGGTCGACGCGGGGATGCGGCAGCTGCTCGCGACGGGCTGGATGCACAACCGCGTCCGCATGGTCACGGCGTCGTTCCTGGTCAAGGACCTGCACCAGCGCTGGCAGCGGGGGGCCGACCACTTCCTCGCATGGCTCGTCGACGGGGACGTCCCGCAGAACCAGCTCAACTGGCAGTGGGTCGCGGGGACGGGCCGGGACGCCGCGCCGTACTTCCGCGTCTTCAACCCCGTGCTGCAGGGCAAGAAGTTCGACCCCGACGGCGACTACGTGCGGCGCTGGGTGCCCGAGCTGCGCGGGATCCCCGGCGGGGCCGTCCACGAGCCGTGGCGGCTGCCCGCCGGGGCTGCCCCCGACTACCCGGAGCGCATCGTCGACCACGCCGCCGAGCGCGAGGCCGCGCTGGAGGCGTACGGCCGGATGCGCTGACCGCTAGACGGCGACCTCCGCGCGGGCGGCGCGCGGCTCGTCGTCGACGACCGCGTCCGCGAGCGCGGTGCGGGTCGCGGCACCGGTGTCCCGCAGGTGGCCGGCGAGCGCCAGGACGAGGCCGAGCGCGGCCCAGGCGCCCAGCACCAGCCACTGCGTCGCGGTGCCGGCGGCCGGGAAGTACGACTCGCTGCGCAGCAGGGTCGCGGCGGCGCCGGGCGGCATCCACTGGCCGACCGCACCCCACGGCGCGGGGAGCATCTGCCAGGGCATCGCGGCGGCGGCGAGCGGGTTGGCGACGAGCAGGAACAGGACAGGCCCGATCGCGATGCCGCGGCGTCCGACGAGCGAGGCGAACCCGACGACGACCCCGGCGATCGCGAGGATCGTCAGCGCGACGACGCCGGTGTTCACCAGGAACGAGCCGCCGAGGACGCCGAACCAGGACTGCAGGACGCCCACGATCGCGAGGCCTCCGACGGCGGAGTACGCCAGGACGGCGGCGACGCGGCGACGGACGCCCACGACGGCGAGCGCGATCCCGATGCCACCGACCATGCCGCCGAGCACGAGCGGGAACGTTGCGGCGCCGAGCACGATGCCGCGCGGGTCGCCGGCGTTGAGGGGCACGACGTCGGTGACGGTGACGGTGACGGCATCGCCGGTCGCGGCGGTGGCCTGGGCCTGCAGGACGGGCGCGAGGGCGGCGAGCTGCTGGGCGACCATCGGGCTCGCGGCGGACGCGGTGAGGACCTCGGGCTGCGGGCCCAGGACGACGGCGCCGTAGACGTCGCGCGTCTCGATCAGGTCGACGGCGGCGTCCCGGTCGGCGGCGGTGACGACGTCGAAGACGCCGGGCGCCTGGGCCTCGATCCCCTGCGTGAAGGGCGCGGTGGCCTGGGGCGGGCCGGCGACGGCGACGGGCAGGTCGCGCGGCTCGGCGGTGACGGACGGCCAGAGGAACGCGAGCGCGACGACGGTGAGGACGGCGGCGAGCGCGGCGGCGACGGCGACGACGTGCCGCCAGGGGGTGTGCGGTGCGGCGACGGTGCGGGACATGGTGGACTCCTCAAAAACGAATGTTCGTTCGTTGTTGAGCCTGGACCCCTTCCGTCCGGCTTGTCAAGAACGATCATTCGTTTTTAGGGTGAGGGGTGCCCAAGGTCACCGAGGAGTACCGCGCCGCCCGCCGCGACGAGATCGCCGACGCAGCCCTGCGCGCGTTCCGGCGGACCGGCTTCCAGGCGACCTCGATGGCCGACATCATCGCCGAGTCCGGGCTGTCCGCCGGGGCCATCTACGGCCACTACCCCAGCAAGAGCGCGCTCGTCGTCGGCGTCGCCTCCCGCATCGTCGGTGCCCGCATCGACGACATCCGGGACCTCACGGACGCCAGCCCCATGACGCCGCCGCCCGCCGTCGTCCGCGTGCTCGTGGCGGCGATCCGGCGCGAGGTCGGCGACCCGGCCGTCCTGCTCCAGCTCTGGGGCGAGGCCGTCACCGACCCCGAGATCGCCGACCTCGCGATCGGCACCGTCGGTCGGCTCAAGACCGCGCTCAGCCGGTACACCTCGCTGTGGCACCAGCGCACGCACGGGTTGACCCCGCAGGAGGCCGACGCGCTCGGCGCCGAGCAGGTCCCCCTGCTGCTCAGCGCGGTCCAGGGGTACGTCATCCAGTCGACCGTCGACGCCGCCTTCGACGGCGAGGCGTACCTCGCGGCCGTCGAGCGCTACCTGCCCCGCTGACCCGGACGCCGACCCGAGCCGGCAGGCGTCACGGCTCGACCTGCGTCGCCCGGTACTCGTCCTCGAGGATCGACATGTCGATCGCGTCGCACCAGCCGTCGCCGTCCCGGTACGCGTCGCGCCGACGCCCCTCCACCCGGAACCCGAGGTTCTCGTAGAGCGACTTCGCCCGGGCGTTGATGCTCAGCACGTCGAGCTCCACGCGGTGCAGGCCCAGCCCGTCGAACGCCAGCCCGAGCACGAGCTGGATGCCCTCCGTGCCGTACCCGCGACCCCGGTACGCCGGCCGCATCGACAGCCGCAGGTTCGCCTTGCGCACCACGTCGTCGATGTCGTTGAGCACGATCTCGCCGAGGAACTCGTCGCTGCCGTTCGCGGTCACCGCGAAGTCGTAGCGCCCCTCCGCCGTCGCCCGGCTCGCGCACCACGCGTCGATCTGCTCGCGCGTGAACGTCGCCGTCGTGCCCGTCAGGCGGTTGCCCTCGGCGTCCGCGAGCATGTCCCACATCGCGTCGGCGTCGTCCGGGCGGACCGGCCGGAGCACGATCATCTCGCCCTGCAGCGTCGGCTTGTCCACGTCCCGCTCCCGTCCGGCCCGCCCCGACGGACGCGCCTCGACGATCGTAGGCAAGCCGTGTGACTGCCGTGTTGCGGCGCACCGACGAACCCGGTGCGCCGCACGCACGGCACGGCACGCGTCAGGACAGGCGGACGGACCCGCCCTCGGAACGGACCTCGGCTCCCCCGGCGACGCGCGCCCGGAACGGCCGGGCGGGCTCGGCCGTCACGGTCACCGCGTCGTCGCCGCGACGCACGTGGTAGACGACCTCGGCGCCCGACGACGGGTCGGTCACCACGACGTCGCGGTCGCCGCCGCCCGGGTACACCGTGACCAGCGGGTCGTCCGCGTAGTCGTAGTCGGGCCGGTCGTCGCGCGAGCCCGTGACGAGGACGGCACCGTCGCGGACCCACAGCGGCACGCTGGTGACGTCGTGAACCTCGTCGCGCCAGCCTCCGGCCGCACGCTCCCCCGTCAGCAGGTTCGTCCAGCCGCCCGCGGGCAGGTAGTACCGGACGCGCCCGTCGGCCGACAGCACGGGTGCGACGAGCAGGTCGTCGCCGATGAGGTACTGCCGGTCGAGGTGCTCCACCGCGGGGTCGTCGGGGAACGCGACGACCATGGGCCGCGTGAACGGCAGGCCCGTGCGATGGACGTCGAGGCCCACCTGGTACAGGTACGGCATGAGCGACAGCTTGAGCCGCGTGAAGCGTCGGGTGACCTCGACGGCGCTCTCGCCGGGAGCCGAGGGCGACTCGTCGAACGCCCACGGCACGCGGTAGCTCGTCGACCCGTGCAGGCGCGAGTGGCTCGACAGCAGGCCGAACGCGACCCACCGCTTGAACACCTCGGGGTCGGGCTTCCCCTCGAACCCGCCGATGTCGTGGCTCCAGAACCCGTAGCCCGACATCGACAGCGACAGCCCGCCGCGCAGGCTCTCCGCCATCGACTCGAACGACGACGAGTTGTCGCCGCCCCAGTGCACCGGCAGCCGCTGGCCGCCCGCCGTGCCCGAGCGCGCGAACACCACCGCGTCACCGAGCCCGCGCTCCTCCTCGAGGACCTCGAAGACGGCGGCGTTGTACAGGTGCGCGTAGAGGTTGTGCATGGCCTCGGGGTCGGACCCGTCGTGCCAGACGACGTCCGTCGGGACGCGCTCGCCGAAGTCCGTCTTGACGGCGTCCACGCCCTGCCGCAGCAGCCGGCGCACGTAGTCCTGGAACCAGCCGGTCGCCTCGGGGTTCGTGAAGTCGACGAGCGCCATGCCCGCCTGCCACATGTCCCACTGCCAGACGGACCCGTCGGGCCGCCGGACGAGGTAGCCGCGCGCGACACCCTCGTCGAACAGGCGCGACGCCTGCGCGATGTACGGGTTGACCCACGCGCTGACGCGCAGCCCGCGCTCGTGCAGCCGCGCGAGCATGCCCTCCGGGTCGGGGAACACGCGCGGGTCCCACTCGAAGTCGGTCCAGTGGAACTCGCGCATCCAGAAGCAGTCGAAGTGGAAGACGCTCAGCGGCAGGCCGCGCTCGGCCATGCCGTCGATGAACGACGCGACCGTCTGCTCGTCGTACGCCGTGGTGAACGACGTCGAGAGCCACAGCCCGTACGACCACGCGGGCACGACCGGCGCGCGGCCGAGCAGCGCGGTGTAGCGGCGCAGCACGTCGGCGGGCGTCGGACCGGCGAAGACGAGGTACTCCAGCGCCTCGCCGCGCACCGCGAACTGCACCTGGCCGACGGACTCGCTGCCGACCTCGAACGACACGTGCCCGGGGTGGTTGACCAGCACGCCGTAGCCGCGGTTCGTCAGGTAGAACGGCACGTTCTTGTACGCCTGCTCGGACGCCGTGCCGCCGTCGGCGTTCCACATGTCGACGCTCTGGCCGTTCTTCACCAGCGGGCCGAACCGCTCGCCGAGGCCGTACACGACCTCGCCGACCCCGAGGCCGAGCCGCCCCACCAGGTACGACGCACCGTCGACCCGCCCGTCGCGGGACACGCCCGTCTCCCCCACGGGCTCGACGGACACGGCCGCGCCGGGGCTCAGGCGTGCGCGGGCCACGCCCTGCGCGCCCGACCGCGTGAGCGGCACGCCGTCGGCCTCGAACGACAGGTCGAACGGCGCGCCGTGCCGGACCGTCGCGGTGAGCGAGCCCGTCGTGAGCGTCGCGCCCTCGACGTCGCCACCGGTCTTGCCGACCGAGCCGACCGCACCGGGCAGGTCGAACCCGGGGTGCGTCGGGGTGCCGCGGTGGTTCTCCACCCGCACCCGGACCACGCCCTCCAGGGGCGAGTCGAGCGTGACCGTGAGGACCGGCCGGTTGAGGGTGTCGCCCCTGCGGCCGATCTCCTTGGTCGGCGCGAGCACGCGCAGCGTGTCGCCCGTGTCCTGCACCTCGTACGCCTCGCGCGCCGCGAGGACCTCGACGCCCGGTCGGGCCTGCCAGAAACCATCGGTGAACTTCATGTCGTCGTCCCGTCGTCGAGGGGGGTCACATCTTCACGGCGCCGGTGGACAGCCCGGACTTCCAGAACCGCTGCAGGCTGACGAACACCACGATGATCGGGATGATCGAGATCAGCGCACCGACCACGACGAGCGTCTGCAGGCCGGGAACGGTGATGGCCGCCTGGCTCCAGCCGGACAGGCCGACCGTCACGGGCTGCAGGCGGGCGTCGCTCAGCACGAGCAGCGGCAGCATGAAGTTGTTCCAGCTCGCGATGAAGGCGAACAGCAGGATCGTCACGGCGCCCGTCGAGAGCATCCGCAGGCCGATCGAGAAGAAGATCCGCGCCTCGCCCGCGCCGTCGAGGCGCGCCGCCTCGACGACCTCCTCCGGCACGGACGCCGTCGCGTAGGTGAACGCGAGCAGCACGCCGAACGGGTACGCGAGCGTCGGCAGCAGGACGCCGATCATCGTGTTGTTGAGGCCGATCTCCACGAGCAGCGTGTAGACGGGCTGCGCGAGCACGGTCTGCGGGACGAGCATCGACGCGAGGACCAGCGCGATGACGGCGCTGCGGCCGCGGAACCGGTAGATCGCGAGCGCGTAGCCCGACGCGAGGCTGATGAGCGTCATGAGCACCGACCCGAGGCCCGAGTAGACCATCGAGTTGAGCATCCAGCGCCAGAAGATGCCGTCGTTGTACGTCGAGACGTCGACGACGTTCTGCCACAGGTTCAGCTCGGCGAACGTGAACCCCGGCGTGCCGAACAGGTCGGACGTGGACTTCGTCGACGCGACGACGAGCCAGTAGATCGGCACGAGGAAGTACAGGGCGACGAGCGCCATGAACACCCAGCCGAACACGCGGGCGCGCAGGCTCGGGCGCTCTCCCTCGCTGGTCGTGCGGCGCCGGGCCGGCGGGGTCGCGGCGGCCGCGACGACGGGCACGACGGGGGCGGTGGCGACGCTCACTGCGCACCTCGCTTCCGGTTGGTGGCCTTCTGCACGACGAGCGACAGCACGAAGATCACGAGGCCCAGGACGACGGCCATCGCCGACCCGAGGTTCGCGTCGCCGCCGAGCGTCGTCGTCTGGAAGATCGCCATGTTCGGCGTGTAGTCGCCGCTGATGTTGGACGTGATCGCGCGCATCGTCATGGGCTCGTTGAAGAGCTGCATCGTGCCGATGATCGAGAACAGGAAGGTCAGCACGAGGGACGGCGCGATCATCGGGATCTTGATGAACAGCGCCGTGCGGAGCTCGCTCGCGCCGTCGATGCGCGCGGCCTCGTAGATCTCCCGCGGGACGCTCTGCAGCGCCGAGAAGAGGATGACCATGTTGACGCCCGTGACGGACCAGACGGCCACGTTCGCGAGCGACCACAGCACCGTGCCGGGCGCGAGGAAGTCGACCGGGACGCCCATCGCGTGCAGGCCCTCGACGATCGGGCTGACGCGCGGCTGGTAGAGGAAGCCCCAGATGAGCGCCGCGACGACCGACGGGACGGCGTAGGGCAGGAACACGCTGAGCTGGAAGAACGGCTTCCAGCGGACGACCGCGGAGTCGAACAGCAGCGCGAGGACGAGCGCCAGGCCGAGCATGAGCGGCACCTGGACGACGCCGTAGCCGAGCATCCTGCCGAACCCGGCGACGAAGCCCGAGTCGCCGATCGCACGGACGTAGTTGTCGAACCCGACGAACGTCAGCGTGTTGTCGCCGCCGAAGCCGAGGCCGCTGCGCTTGACCTGGAAGAAGCTGGAGTAGACCGCCAGCAGGATGGGGGCGAGCGTGAACACCGCGAACAGCCCGAGGAAGGGTGCGAGGAAGGCGTACGGCGCCCGCCGCTGCCCCCCGCCGACGCCGCGGCGACGGCGGGGGGACGTGCGGGCGACCGTGGGGACGGCCGCCGTGGTGGTCACTTGACGTTCAGCCCCTGCGACTCGAGCTGGTCCTTGGCGTAGGCCGCGGTGGCGGCCAGTGCCTCGGCGAACGTCTGCTGCTTGTTCGCGACCTTGGCGAACTCGTCCTTGATGTTGTCCTGGACCAGGTCGTAGACCGGGCCGTCGACCCACGAGGCCGGGACGTTCTCGGCGGCCTGGACGAAGACGTCGTTGATGACCTGCCCGCCGAAGTAGTCGTTCGGCTGCGCGAGCGCCTCGCTGGCGAGCCCCGTCGTCGCGGCGGGGAACATGCTGCCGTCGGTGATGAGGATGTCGAGCGCCTCGGGCGAGGTGTTGAGCCACGTGAGGAACTCCGCCGCCTGCGCGACGTTCTCCGTGCCCGTCGGGATGACGTCGACCGACGAGTCACCGGCACCGGCGGCCGTCGAGCCCGCCTCGTCGACGGGGCTCGGCGCGACGCCCCACTTGCCGGCCAGGTCGCCCGCGTTGGCCTCGAGCAGCGCGGGGAACCACGCGGCGTAGTTGATCGTCGCGATGTTGCCCGCGTTGACCTCGGCCCAGTACTGCGGCGTCCACATGTCGACGACCTTGACCAGGTCCTCGTCGAGCAGCGTCTGCCAGCGCTCGGCGACCTCCTGGCTCGCCTCGTCGTCGACGTCCACGGTCCACGCGTCGCCGTCGATGCCGAACCAGGTGCCCTCGTTCTGCCAGACGTCGGCGATCCAGTAGCCGGTCTCGTTGGGCGACATCTGCGCGATGTACGCGTTCGGGTTCGCCGCCTTGAGCGCGCGGGCCGTCTCGAGGTACTCGGTCCACGTCGTGGGGACCGTCAGGCCGTACTGCTCGAAGATGTCGGTGCGGTACATCAGCGCGTTCGGGCCGAAGTCCTGCGGCACCGCGTACGTCTTGTCGTCGAACGTGACGTTCGCCCACGACGCCGGCGTGAACTCGTCCTCCAGGTCGCCGACCTGCTCGGTGAGGTCCGTGAGGCGGTTCGCGATGACGTGCGACGGGATCGAGTGCACGGACATCTGCACGACGTCCGGCGCGGTGCCGTTGTCGATGGCCGCCGGGATCTTCGCGCCGTCGTCGCCCGTCATCCGGAAGAAGTCGACCTGGATGTCGGGGTTCTCCTCGTTCCAGACCTCGATGGCCTGCTCGAGGCCCGTCGCCCAGCCCCAGAACTGCAGGGTGACGGCGCCGTCGCCCGAGCCCGCGGTGTCGTCCGACGACGAGCCGGACGAGCAGCCGACGAGGGCGAGCGAGGCTCCGGCCACGACCGCGGTCGCGGAGAGGAGTCGTGTGCGTCGTGCCATGGATCGCTTCCTTTCAGAGGGTGCGGCGGGCCGGGTGCGGACCGCTGCGCAGGTGCCGGGGGTCGGGTCCGTCATCGCGCGACCTCGCGGACGACGAGGTGACCCCCGGGCGGGACGGTCACGGGACCGTCCAGGTCACGTCCGCCGAGGAGGTCGTGACCGGTGAGCGTGAGCTCGCGAGGTGCGTCGTCGTGGTTGACGACGACCAGGTAGGTGCGGTCGCCCGCGTGGCGGCGGACGACCTCGAGGCCGTCGCCGGCCTGCGGGTGGTGGCGCTCGACGCCCGCCGCGGCGACGACGTCGGCGAGAAGGCGGCGCAGCGCCGCAGGGTCGAGCCGGGTGCCGACGTGGTACGCGGCGCCGTCGCCGACCGCGTGCCGCGTGACGGCCGGGACGCCGTCGAGGTGGCCGCCGCGGAACCGCACGAGCGCCTCGGCGCCGCGCAGGTGGACCGTCTGCGACCAGCAGTCGCCGACCGTGCCGTCGTCGAGCGCGACGGTCTCGTCGGGGGCGAGCGGGAACAGCTCCTCGACGCGGATGCCGAGCAGGTCGGCGAACGCGCCGCTGAAGGAACCGGGCCGCACGCGCAGGTGCTCGTCGGTCGACCCGGCGAAGTACCAGGTCACCGCGGTGCCGCCGGCCTCGACGAACCGCGTGAGGGCGGCCGCCTCGGCGTCGCTCACCGCGAGCTTGCTCGGCACGAGGACGACGTCGTAGCGGGACAGGTCGTCGCCGAGCCGGACGGCGTCGGCGCCGATGCCCTCCCACCACAGCGCCCGGTGCGTCGCGCGCACCGCGTCGAGGAAGGACAGGTCGGTCGTCGGCATCGCGCGCGTCTCGGCGGACCACCAGGCGGTCGAGTCCCAGACGAACGCGACCCGGTTCCGGTTGACGGGACCGCCGTCGGCGGGCGGCTCGGCGAGCTCGCCCAGGCGGGCCAGCGTGGCGCCCAGGTCGACGATCTCGCGGAACACCCGGGAGTCCGGACCCGTGTGCGGCACCATCGGCGAGTGGAACAGCTCGGCGCCGCCGCGCCCGTTGCGCCACTGGAAGAACAGGCTGCCGGTCGACCCGCGCGCGACGTACTGCAGCGTCTGACGCTCCAGCACGCCGGGGGCCTTGGCGTAGATCCGGCCCGCGGCGTAGTCGTAGACGGTGCTCGTGGCCTGCTCCATGAGCGTCCACGGGCGGCCGCCGTTGAACGACCGGGCGAGGTCCGCGCCGAACGCGGTGTGCACCTCGCCCTCGACGTCGCGCGCGCTCGGGTAGTGGTCGATCGACACCTCGTCGATCTCCGCCGCGAGGTCCCACTCGTCGTAGTGGTGCCAGGTGGGGAGCATGAAGTTGGTCGTGACCGGGATCGCGGGGTTCGCGGCCCGGACCACGGCGACCTGCTCGCGCAGCGCGTCGCGCAGGACGTCGGCCGAGAACCGCTTGAAGTCGAGCACCTGGCCGGGGTTCGGCAGGTACTGGGTGGCCTGCGGCGCGAGGATCTCCTCCCACGCGCCGTACCCCTGCGACCAGAAGGCCGTCCACCAGGCGGCGTTGAGCGCGTCGAGCGTGCCGTACCGCTCGCGCAGCCAGCCCCGGAACGCCTCGTCGGTGACCGGGCCGTAGGAGACCGTGCCGTACTCGTTGTGCACGTGCCACATCCGCAGGGCGGGGTGGTGTGCGTAACGCTTCGCGAGCATGTCAGCCACGCGCAGCGCCGCCTCGCGGTACGCCGGCGCCGCCGGGTTGTAGGTGTCGCGGCTGCCGTGCACCAGGCGGACGCCGTCGGCGCGGACCGGCAGGGCCTCGGGGTGGGCCAGCGTGAACCACGGCGGGGGCGAGGCGGTGGGCGTCGCCAGGACGACCCCGATCCCGGCGTCGGCGAGCTTGTCCATGATGATGTCGAGCCACTCGACGTCGTACTCGCCCTCGCGCGGCTCGATGCTCGACCACGAGAAGACGCCGACGGTGACGCGGTTGACGTGCGCCTCCCGCATGAGACGGATGTCCTCGTCCCACGTCTCGCGCGGCCACTGGTCGGGGTTGTAGTCCCCGCCGTAGACGAGCGTCGGCGTCTCGTGCGTCATCCGGTCCTCCCTCGCGCCCCGGAGTCCCGAAGCGCTTCGCATATCGATCGTCAGGCACCCGTCCCGGCCCTGACCGGGCCTTCAGTCCTGAGCGGCTCCCGCCGCGGGGGTGCGCGCAGCCACCGATCCGCGCGCGACGTACTGCGGCGCGAGGAGCTCGACGCCCGGTCCCGCCTCGCCCTCGATCTGCGCCACGAGCAGCGCGACGGCGCGCGCGCCGAGCGTGTCCGCGGGCAGCGGGACGGTGTCCAGCGGCACCTCGTCCTCGCTGGTGTCGAAGCTCGCCCCCGCCGACACGATCGACAGGTCCTCCGGCACCCGGACGCCGGCCGCGCCGCACGCCCGGACGAACGCGCGCGTCGTGCGCTCGCTCGCGTTGAGCACCACCGCGGTGAGGTCCGGCAGCAGCAGCTGCAGGCGCCGCAGCGCGGCCTCCGCACCCGCGCGCCCCGGCTCGGGCGTGACGACCTCGCACAGCACGCCGAGCGCCGCGGCGTGCGCGACGAACGCGTCGCGGAACCGGCGCGCGTAGTTCACGCCCCGCTCGTACGTCACCTGCGGCTGGCCGACCAGGCCGATGCAGCGGTGCCCCGCCGCCACCAGCCGGTCCAGGCACAGCTCGGCGGCCTGCGCGAAGTCGAGGTCGACGCACGTGAGGCCGTCGGTGTCGTCGGGCATGCCGATGAACACCGCACGGCGACCCTGGCGGCGCACGAGGTCCGCGCGCCGGTCGGCGGCGTCGACGTCCATGACGACGAGCCCGTCGGCGAGAGCGCTGGCGCTCACGCGCTCGAGCCCCTCGGCGGCCTCGTCCTGCACCAGGAGCAGGGTGTCGTACCCCGCGGTGCGCGCGGCGGTCGTCACGCCGAGCACGAAGCGCATGTGGGCGGGCGTCGAGGTGTCGGCGTGCAGCGGCGCGGACAGCGCGATCATCTGCGCGCGCGTCCCCGCGAGCATCCGCGCGCCGGCGTTCGGGTGGTAGCCGAGGCTCCTCGCGACCGCCTCGATGCGCTGCCGGGTGTCGAGGGCGACGTGCCGCTTGCCGCTGAGCGCGGCGGAGACGGTGCTGATCGACACCCCCGCCACGCGGGCGACATCGGTGATCGTCGCCATGCCCCGGACCTTTCGTCATCGAAACGCTTCGCATGCACTGTACGACGTCGTGCGCGGGACCACCAAAGCCGCTGCCCAGCGCGCCGCCGAGCAGCACCGAAGCGATTCGCCGACGCGGCCGAACACCCGAACCGCCGGCGCGTCTTCGTCCCCGCCCCGCCGGGCCGCCTTCCTCCCCGCCCTCGTTCGTGTGGAAGGTCTGTCGCGCAGGGTGCAACAGACCTTCCACACCGACCCCGCTGTCGACGCGGACGGGTCGCGCGAACGACCGCGGGGCCGGTCCCGGCCTGCGCCGGACCGGCCCCGCGGGTCGTGCGGTCAGGCCTGGACGCGCTCCAGGACGAGCTCGCGGACGCGGCCGGCGTCGGCCTGCCCGCGCGTCGCCTTCATGACGGCGCCGATGATCGCGCCGACCGGACCGAGGTTGCCCGACCGGATCTTCTCCGCGATGTCCGGCTGGGCGGCCAGCGCGTCGTCGATCGCCGCGAGCAGCGGACCGTCGTCGGAGACGACCTCCAGGCCACGCGCGACGACGACGGCCTCCGGCTCGCCCTCGCCGGCCAGGACGCCCTCGAGCACCTGGCGCGCGAGCTTGTCGTTGATCCGGCCGTCGTCGACGAGCTTCTGCAGCGCGCCGATCTGCGCGGGCGTGATCGGCAGCGCCTCGAGCTCGACCTCCTGCTGCTTCGCGGTGCGGGCGAGCTCGCCCATCCACCACTTGCGGGCCGCCGCGGGCGACGCCCCGGCCGCGACCGTCGCCTCGATGAGCTCGACCGCCCCCGCGTTCACGACGTCGCGCATCTCCGCGTCGGCGTAGCCCCACTCCCCCTGCAGCCGGCGGCGACGGGCCGCCGGGAGCTCGGGCAGCGCGGCACGGATCTCCTCGACCCACGCGCGGTCAGGCGCGATCGGCACCAGGTCGGGCTCCGGGAAGTACCGGTAGTCCTCCGCGTCGGACTTGATGCGGCCCGACGTCGTCGACCCCGTGTCCTCGTGCCAGTGCCGGGTCTCCTGGACGATCGAGCCGCCCTCGTCGAGCACCGCCGCCTGGCGGCTGATCTCGTACCGCACCGCCCGCTCGACCGAGCGGAACGAGTTGACGTTCTTCGTCTCCGTGCGGGTGCCCAGCGCCGACTCCGGCGTGGGCCGCAGCGACACGTTGACGTCCGCGCGCACGTTGCCGCGCTCCATCCGGGCCTCGGACACGCCCAGCGCCCGGAACAGGTCCCGCAGCGTCTGCACGTAGGCGCGGGCCACCTCGGGCGCCCGCTCCCCCGCACCCGTGATCGGCTTGGTGACGATCTCCACGAGCGGGATGCCCGCCCGGTTGTAGTCGACCAGCGAGTACTCCGCGCCGTGGATGCGGCCCGTGGAGCCGCCGACGTGGGTGTTCTTGCCCGCGTCCTCCTCCATGTGCGCGCGCTCGATCTCGACGCGGAACGTCGACCCGTCCTCCAGCTCGACGTCGACCCAGCCCTCGTACGCGATCGGCTCGTCGTACTGCGACGTCTGGAAGTTCTTCGGGACGTCCGGGTAGAAGTAGTTCTTCCGCGCGAACCGGCAGGACTCCGCGATCGAGCAGTTCAGCGCGAGGCCGATGCGGATCGCGTACTCGACGGCCGTGCCGTTCACGACCGGCAGCGAGCCGGGCAGCCCCAGCGACACGGGCGTCACCGACGTGTTCGGCTCCTCGCCGAAGCCCGCGGGCGCACCGTCGAACATCTTGGTGCGCGTGCCGAGCTCGACGTGCACCTCGATGCCGATGACCGGGTCGAAGCGCGTGACCGCCTCGTCGTAGTCCACGAGCGCCGTCATCGGGTCTCCTCCAGCTCAGGGGCCTGCGCCAGCAGCGGACCGCCCCACTCCTGCTCCAGCAGCGCCTCGAGCGCGGCGCCCACCCGGTACAGCCGGTCGTCGGCCTTCGCCGGCGCGAGCACCTGGAAGCCGACGGGCAGGCCGTCGTCCGACAGGCCGTTCGGCACCGACAGCCCCGGGACGCCCGCGAGGTTCGCGGGGATCGTCGCGACGTCGTTGAGGTACATCGCCAGCGGGTCGTCGAGCTTCTCGCCGAGCTTGAACGCCGTGGTCGGCGCGGTCGGCGACACCAGCACGTCGGCCTGCGCGAACGCCGCCTCGAAGTCCCGCTGGATGAGCGTGCGGACCTTCTGCGCCGAGCCGTAGTAGGCGTCGTAGTAGCCCGCCGACAGCGCGTACGTGCCGAGGATGACGCGACGCTTGACCTCGTCGCCGAAGCCCTGCCCGCGCGTGGCCGACATGACGCGCTCGGCCGTCGGGTTGTCCTCCGGCACGACCCGCAGCCCGAAGCGCATGCCGTCGAACTTCGCCAGGTTGCTCGACGCCTCGCTCGGCATGATCAGGTAGTACGCGCCTAGCGCGTACTCGAAGTGCGGGCAGGAGACCTCGACGATCTCCGCGCCCGCCCGCTCCAGCAGAGCGAGCGACTCGGTGAACCGGGCCAGCACGCCGGGCTGGTAGCCCTCGCCCTGCAGCTCGCGGATGACCCCGACACGCACGCCCGTCAGGTCGCCGTCCGCACCCTGCCGGGCCGCCGCGACGAGCGCCGGCAGCGGCTCCGGGATCGACGTCGAGTCGAGCGGGTCGTGCCCGCCGATGAGCTCGTGCAGCAGCGCCGAGTCGAGCACGGTGCGCGTCACCGGACCGGCCTGGTCGAGCGACGACGCCATCGCGATGAGGCCGTAGCGCGACACCGACCCGTACGTCGGCTTCACGCCGACCGTGCCCGTCACGGCGCCGGGCTGGCGGATCGATCCGCCCGTGTCCGTGCCGATCGCGAGCGGCGCCTCGTAAGCCGCGACCGCCGCGGCGGAGCCGCCGCCGGACCCGCCGGGGATCCGGTCCAGGTCCCACGGGTTGTGCGTGTTGCCGTACGCGGAGTGCTCGGTCGAGGAGCCCATCGCGAACTCGTCCATGTTCGTCTTGCCGAGGATCGGCAGGCCCGCGGCCTTGATCCGCTCGACGAGCGTCGCGTCGTACGGGGGCACCCAGCCCTCGAGGATCTTCGAGCCCGCGGTCGTCGGCAGGCCCTTCGTCACCACGACGTCCTTGACGGCGATCGGGACGCCCGCGAGCGGGTGCAGCTCCTCGCCGGCGGCCCGGCGCGCGTCGACGTCGGCCGCGGTCGCGAGCGCCTGCTCGGCGCTAACGTGCAGGAACGCGTGCACGGCACCGTCGACGGCGGCGATCCGGTCGAGGTGCGCCTGCGTCACCTCGACGCTCGTCACCTCGCCCGCGGCGAGCTTCTCGGCGAGGGCGGCGGCGCTCAGCCGCGTCCAGTCGGTCACGCGTCCTCCCCCAGGATCTGCGGTACGAGGAACTTGCCGTCCTGCGCGGCCGGCGCGGCGGCGAGCACCGCGTCACGGTCCACCGGGGCGACCGGGACGTCGGGGCGGAACACGTTGGTCAGCGGCAGGGGGTGGCTGGTGGCCGGCACGTCGGGCGTGGCGATCTCGCTCACGCGCGCGACCGACTCGACGATGACGTCGAGCTCGCCCGCGAGGCGGTCGATCTCCGCCGGCGTCAGGTCGATCCGGGCCAGCCCCGCCACGCGCGCGACCTCGTCGCGAGAGAGGGAGGACATGGCGGAGAGTCTAGTCATCGGCGAGGTGCCGTCCGTGGGCCGTGACCGCGCCCCGCGCGACGGGCCGTCGACCGGCGGTGCCCCACCGCCGTGATGTAGACGCACGTCTACATCACGGCCTACCCTGGCGCCATGCGCACGGTCGGGACCCGGGAGCTCAAGCAGAACCCCAACGCGGTCATCCAGGAGGTCCTGGCCGCGGACGAGGCGATCGCGATCACCACGCACGGCAGGCCGACCGGTGTGCACCTGGTCGCCGACCGGACGCGTTCCGCGCGCTGGGTCCGGGGCCACGACCTGCTCGGCGTCCGCCCGTCGACCCCTGACGACTCCGCGCTGCTCAAGGCGCAGATCGACGCCGCCCGCGACGACGAGGACGTCGAGGACCCGTGGGAGCCGCGGTCGTGATCCTGCTCGACACGAACGTGCTCATCGACCTGCACCTCTACCGTCTCGATCCCGACGAGCTGTACGGCGCGAGCATGCTCTCGCGGGCCGAGCTCGAGTTCGGCGTCAATGCCGCGCCCTCGATGCGCGCGGCCGGGGAGCGACTCGCTCGCCTCCACGACCTCGACGCCCTGTTCGACTGGATCGAGTTCGACCTCGCCTCGACCCGCTCGTACGGCATCGTCGCGCACCGCGCCCGCGTCTCCGGCGCGCGCGTCCGCGGCAAGGACGCGCTCATCGCCGCCCAGGCGCACCGGCACGGGGCCGCCGTCATGACCGAGAACGTGGACGACTTCGAGCCGTTCAGCCACCTCGTCGAGATCGTCCGCCCGTCGCGGCTGTGACCACGGGCCTACCCTGGAGGCATGGCGTCGCCCGAGGACATGATGGCCGCGGTCACCGAGGGGATGCGGTCGCGCACCGGTCGTGACCTCGGCGAGTGGGTGCACCTCGTGCGGACCGACAGCGGTCTCGACCCGCTCGACCAGAAGGCCGTCCGCGCGTGGCTGCGCGACGTGCACGGCGTCCCGCAGAACACCCAGTGGGCGATCGCGTTCTCCGTCGCGGAGTCCGCGGGCTGGCAGCGGCCGAGCATCGACGCGTACGTCGACAGCCAGTACGCGGGCCCCCGCGCCGCGCTCCGTCCGATCTACGACGCCGTCGAGGACGCGATCATCGCGCTCGGCGACGACGTGCAGCGGGAGGGCCGCGGCACGTACGTGCCCTTCGTCCGCACCCGCCAGTTCGCCGCGGTCGCCGCCACGACCGCGAAACGCGTCGACGTCGGGCTGCGGTTCGTCTCGCCGCCCGACAGCCCGCGGCTCGTGCCCGCGAAGACGCCCGGGTCTGCCACGCACAAGGTCGGCCTGACCGACGTCTCGCAGGTCGACGACGACCTCCGCGCCCTGCTGCGCGCGGCCTACGAGCAGAACGGCTGACCGGTGCCGTTCCACGGGCCGGACGGCGAGCCGTTCGACGGCCTGCACCTGCGCGAGTGGGGACCGGACGACTGGAACGCGTTCCGTCTGGAGCGCACCGTCGTCTACACGCACCCCCGCTGGCCCGGGCAGACGTTCGAGGCACCGGCGGGCACCCGCACCGACCTCGCGTCCGTGCCGTGGCCCGTGTGGGGCGTCATCGCACCGCTCGGGCGGCAGGCGCGCGCCGCGGTCCTGCACGACCACGGCTCCGCGCTGGCCCGCACCGACCCGCCCGCGCAGGGGTGGGAGCGGCGGCGGACCATCGACGACGTCTTCCGCGTCGCCCTGGAGGAGACCGGGGTGTCCCGGCTGCGCGCGCACGTCATGTGGGCGGCGGTCGGCGTCGGCCGGTACGTCGAGCACCGCACCGCCGTCGGCGTCCTGCTGATCGCGTTCGTCGTCGCGTGGTGGGCGGCGCTCGTGTGGGGCGTCGTCGCCGGGGCGTCGTGGCCCGTGTGGGTCGGCCTCGCGGCCGCCGCGGGACTCGCCTGCCTGATCGCCCGGCGCGACGCCGCGCTGGTCGCGTCCCTGCTCGCGCTCGGTTGGCTCTACGCGCTGCTCGCCGCCGCGGCGCTCGTGACGCTCGCCGTGCAGGTCGTCGTCTGGGCCGTCGCGTGGGTCGTGTCGCTCGTGCTCGGCGGGCCGCGGCCCGTCATCCGGCCGACGCGCGTGGGGGTCGCCGGGCGGTGAGGCCCGACGGCCGTCGGGGCCGTTGCGTCGTCAGGACGCGCGCTCGACCGCCTCGTGCACCAGCGACAGCAGCGCCTCGCCGTACGCGTCCGCCGCGGTCTCCGCGCCGAACACCTGCTCCGGGTGACCGGGCCGCTCGACGAGCACCTGGTACGACCCGTCCGTCGAGCGCGCGAGGCTGCGGAACGTCCCGCCGAGCAGGTCGCGGAGCTGGTCCTCACGCGGCAGCCACAGCGCGTCCTCCTGCGCGACCGAGTCGAGCGCCCACTCCGTCGTCCCGTTGAACCCGAGGATCGTGCCCGTCGGGTACGTGTGCGCCTCGATCGTCATCTCGCTGATCGTGAAGACCTCGCCGTACATCTCCGGGGAGAGCACGGCGAAGCGGTCGCCGGACGCGGGACGCCAGCGCAGGCCCGCGTCGCGGAGACGGAGCGCGAGGTCGACGGTGATCATGCGTCCAGTATCGGCCGCCCACGTCGGGACGTCACCCGGTCGCGGCCCCTCAGCGCAGCACCGCCGCGTCGCTCTGCTGCGTCCGCACGACGACCCGGCGCAGGCCGGGTGCGACGTCGATCTCGGTACCCGCGCGGCCAAGCCCCAGCTCCTGGAAGGTCCGGTGCCACTGCGGACGACCCGACTCGAGCGACAGGGCCTGCAGCCGGTTCCCCGTCCGCAGGAGGACCGTGCGACCGTCCGTCGCGACCGAGTCCTCGTCGACACCCGTACGGGTGGACCAGACGCGCGAGCCGTCGTTGCCGTCGACGAGGGCGAGGCCGTCGAACGTCCGGACGAGGACGCGCCCGTCCAGCACCGCGAGCGGCAGGCGCACCCCGGCCGTGAGCCACTGCTCCGTGCCGTCGGCGGACCGCGCGACGAGCGCCGTGTCGTCGAGCCCCGTGCGCACGGCGAGGCTGAGCTCCGGCAGGGTGCCGTCGTCGACCTCGACCGTCGCCGGCTGCTCGGTACGCGCCAGGCCGTCGTCGTCCGACGTGCGCAGCGTCAGTGGACGGACGTCGCCGTTGCGGGCGAGCACCGCACCCTGCTCGTCGGCGACCGTCGCCTCGTCGACGAGAACCCCGTCGGCGTCGACCACCCAGGCGGTGTCGCCGACACGCACGAGGACCCGGCCGGCGGACGGCTCGGAGAACGTGACCTCCGGGACCACGGCGTCACCGGCCACCGGCGGGCTCGTCCACGACCAGCGCGACTGCTGCGTGGCCAGGTCGAGGCCCTCGACCGACCAGTGCGTCGGCTGCTCGTCGACGGCCGGCTCGCCCGCAGCGGTCATGCCACGCACGGAGACCAGGACGTCCCCGAGCGGGCGGACCCACACGCCGGTCCGCATCAGCAGGTTCCGGACCTCGGTGCCGTCGTCCGGGTCGAGGACCCACACGGACGTCGCGAACGGCACCGGGACGTCGCCGCGGCCCCGTCGTGCTCCGCACACGACGAGCGTCCGCTCCCCGCTGGTCGGGACGCACCACGTGTCGCCGACGCCCTGTGCCATCTCGTCGAGGAGAGCCCCGACGTCGACCGGGTCCAGCGACGGGTCCACCCAGTACGGTCGCTCGTCCCTCTGCGGAGGCCTGTCGAGCCGCACCGGCGTGGACCACCGCAACGTCCCGTCGTCGCGATCGACGCCGACGACGACCAGGTCGTCCGGGCCGACTCGGTCGACGCCGACCACGACGTCCCCGGCGCCGGCCGTGGCCCGCGCGGCGCCCGCGGTCGTACCGTCCGTCCGCCACGCGACCTGGAGGTCCGCGCCGAAAGGGTCCACCACCCCGCTCACGTCGGCATAACGGACCGCGAGCGCGGCGTCGGCGGCCCGGCGGCGCTGGTCGAGCACCTGCTGCGTGCCGACGAGCACGAGCGTCGCGACGACGGCGAGCGCACCCGCGGCGAGGAGCCGGCGTCGCGCCCGGCGCACGGCGGGCCTGACCGCGACAGGCGGCGTCGGGTCCGCGTCCTGGTCGTCGTGGAGCTCGACCCGCTGCATCCCCCTGGCCATGCGCGCACGCTACGGGACCCCGTGCGACCGTGGGGGCGGTTCGCGTGTCGACCGCCGGGCCCTCCCCCGCGGCGGCCGACCGGACGGTCAGCGCGTGCTGAACGCCGCGTCGAACGCGGCGGCGGGCGGGTCGAACGCGTTGCGGCGGACGAACTCCAGCGCCTCGGGGGCGCCGAGCAGCCGGTCCATCCCGGCGTCCTCCCACTCCACCGAGATCGGCCCGGAGTAGCCGATGTGGTTGAGCGCCCGGAACGACGCCTCCCACGGCACGTCCCCGCGGCCGGTCGACACGAAGTCCCAGCCGCGGCGCGGGTCGGCCCACGGCAGGTGCGAGCCGAGCCGCCCGTTGCGGCCGTTGCCGAGGCGGAGCTTCACGTCCTTGCAGTCCACGTGGTAGATCCGGTCGCGGAACTCGAGGATGAAGTCGACGGGGTCGAGCTGCTGCCAGACGAAGTGGCTGGGGTCCCAGTTGAGGCCGAACGCCTCGCGGTGGCCGATGGCCTCCAGGGTCCGCACGGTCGTCCAGTAGTCGTAGGCGATCTCGCTGGGGTGGACCTCGTGCGCGAACCGGACGCCGACCTCGTCGAAGACGTCGAGGATCGGGTGCCAGCGGTCGGCGAAGTCCTGGTAGCCGGCGTCGACCGCGGCCTCGGAGACGGGCGGGAACATCGCGACGTACTTCCAGATGGACGACCCGGTGAAGCCGACGACGGTGTCGACGCCGAGCTTCGCGGCGAGCCGGGCGGTGTGCTGCATCTCCTGCGCGGCGCGCTGCCGGACGCCTTCGGGGTCGCCGTCGCCCCACACCCGGTCGGACAGGATGTCGCGGTGCCGCTGGTCGATGGGGTCGTCGCAGACGGCCTGGCCCTTGAGGTGGTTGGAGATCGCGAAGACCTTCAGCCCGTGCCGGTCGAGGATCTCGCGGCGCGAGTCGACGTACGCGTCGTCGTCCCATCGCCAGGGGTCCAGGTGGTCGCCCCAGCAGGCGATCTCGAGGCCGTCGTAGCCCCAGCCGGCGGCGAGGCGTGCGACCTCCTCGAACGGCAGGTCGGCCCACTGGCCGGTGAAGAGCGTGATCGGACGGGTCATCGTCAGGCCTCCGTTCCAGCCGGCTCGGGGGCCGGCGCGGGGATGTCGGTCCAGGTGCTGCGGTCGGCGGCGGACCGCTCGACGGCGTCGAGGACGCGCTGCACCTGGAGCCCGTCGGCGAAGCTCGGCCGGGGCTGGCGGTGGTCGGCGACGTCGCGGACCAGGTCGACGGCCTGGTGCGTGAAGGCGTGCTCGTAGCCGAGCCCGTGCCCCGGGGGCCACCACGAGGCGACGTACGCGTGCTCGGGCTCGGTGACGACGATGCGGCGGAACCCCGCCTCCCACGCGGGCAGCGACGCGTCGAAGTAGTGCAGGACGTTCATGTCCTCGAAGTCGAACGCGAGGGACCCGGCGGAGCCGTTCACCTCGACGCGGATCGCGTTCTTGCGGCCGTACGCGAACCGCGTCGCCTCGAACGTGGCGAGGCCGCCGCCGGACAGGCGCGCGAGGAAGACGGCGGCGTCGTCGACGGTCACGGGGCCGGTCTCCCCGGAGGTCGAGCGGGTCCCGGCCAGCCCGCTGAACGCGCCCGCGACGGGCCGCTCGCGGACGAACGTCTCGAGCAGCGCCGACACCCCGGTGAGGTGCTCTCCGGTGACGAACTGCGCGAGGTCGACGACGTGCGCGCCGATGTCGCCCAGCGCCCCCGACCCGGCCTTCTGCTTGTCGAGCCGCCACGACAGGGGTGCCTGCGGGTCGGCGATCCAGTCCTGCAGGTACTGCGCGCGCACGTGCCGGACGGTGCCGATCCGCCCTTCGGCGACGAGCCGCCGCGCGAGCTGGATCGCCGGGACCCGCCGGTAGGTGAAGCCGACCATGGCGAGCGCCCCGGCGTCGCGGGCGGCGGACGCGGCGCGGACCATCGCCTCGGCCTCCTCGACCGAGTTGGCCAGCGGCTTCTCGCACAGCACGTGCTTGCCGGCCTCGAGCGCGGCGACCGCGATCTCGGCGTGCGTGTCGCCCGGCGTGCAGACGTCCACGAGGTCGACGTCGTCGCGGGCGACGAGCGCCGTCCAGTCCGTCTCCGTGTCCCGCCAGCCCAGCCGGTCGGCGGCGGCGCGCACGGCGCCCGCGTTCCGGCCGGCGACGACCGCCATGTCGGGGTGCAGCGGCAGGTCGAAGAACCGCGGGGCGTTGCGCCACCCCTGCGAGTGCGCCACGCCCATGAAGGCGTACCCCACCATGCCGATGCCGAGCCGTGGGAGCGCGTCGGGTGCTGTCACGGGTCCTCCTGGGTCGAGGGTGCGCCGGGCGGGCCTGCGGAGTGCCCGCCCGGCGCGGTTCTGGCTGGTGCGTGCGGGTCAGGACTCGAAGGCCGTCGGCAGGTAGCGGTCGACGTTCTCCTTGGTGACGACGGGCGCGTAGAGCTGGATGGTGCGCGGCACCTCCACCTCGACGAGGTCGCTCATCGACTTGCCCTGGACCAGCAGGCGGGCGAGCTTGATGCCGTCGGCGGCCTGCGTGGACGGGTAGATGACGGTCGCCTTCAGCACCGTGTTGTCGGCCTTGATCGCGTCCATGACGTTCTTCGAGCCGGCGCCGCCGACCATGAAGAACTCGTCGCGGCCCGCGTTCTCGATGGCTGCGAGGACGCCGACGCCCTGGTCGTCGTCGTGGTTCCAGATGGCGTCGAGCTCGGGCGCGGCCTGCAGCAGGTTCGCCGCGGCCGCCTCGCCGCCCTGGACGGTGAAGTCGGCCGCGACGCGGTTGCTCACCTCGAGGCCGCACTCGCCGAGCGCGTCGGAGAAGCCGCGGCTGCGGTCCTGCGTGAGCGGCAGCGAGTCGATGCCGGCGATCTCCGCGACCTTCGCGCCGGCCGTGCCGCCGAGCTGCTCGCAGATGTAGTGCCCGGCGCTCACGCCCATGCCGTAGTTGTCGCCGAGGACGGTCGTGCGGGCCGCGTTCGGGTCGTCGAACTCGCGGTCGACGTTGACGACGACGATGCCGGCCTGCATGGCCTGGGTCGCGACCTCGGTGAGCGCCGCGCCGTCGAACGGGAGCAGCACGATCGCGTCCACGCCGTCGTTGATGAACTGCTCGATCTGGCTGATCTGCAGGTTGACGTCGTTGGTCGCCTCGGCCTGCACGAGCTCGACGTCGGAGTACTTCTCGGCCTCGGCGACCGCCGACTTCGTGATGGCGCCCATCCAGCCGTGGTCGGCGGCCGGCGCGGAGAAGCCGATCGTGACGGTGTCGCCGGGCTCGTCGTTCCCGGAGCCCGCGGCGACCGGGGCGGCGCCCGTGCTGTCGTCGGACGTGTCCTCGGGCGTGTTCGACGTGCAGCCCACCACGAGGGCGAGGGCGGCGGCGGTACCGGCGACGGCGAGCCAGCGGCGGCGCAGAGGTGCGGACATGACGATCCTCCTTGATCGGGATGCTTCCGGTGGAGCGTGGGGACGTGCCGGAGTGGGGTCGGGGATGCGGGCGTGCGGGGACGGCGCGTCAGGTGACCGCGCGGGAGCGCTCGGCGATGCGCTGCTGGAGGATGACCGCGACGACGATGATCACGCCCTTCGCGACCGCCTGCGCCGAGATGGACAGGTTGTTCTGCGTGAACACGTTGGTGAGCGTCGTGAAGATGAGGACGCCCAGCACGGTGCCGACGATCGTGCCGCGACCACCGGCCAGCAGGGTGCCGCCGACGACGACGGCGGCGATCGCGTCGAGCTCGTAGTAGAGGCCGTTGGTCGACGAGCCCGCCGTCGTGCGGCCGAGCATCATGACGCCGCCGATGCCCGCGGCGAGCCCGGACAGCGCGTACAGGTACATGGTGTGGCGCTTGACGTTGATGCCCGCCAGGCGGGCCGCCTCGGGGTTGCCGCCGACCGCGACCGTGCGCCGCCCGAACGTCGTGCGGTTGAGCAGGACCCAGCCGACGACCGCGACGACCGCGAAGATCCAGACCAGCATCGGGATGCCGAGCGGTGCGAGCCGGAAGACGTCGGAGAAGGCCGGGACGCGGACGACCTGCGTCTGGCGGTTCGCGATCATCTCCGCCAGGCCGCGCGCGGCCACCATCATCGCGAGCGTCGCGATGAACGCGACGACCCTCCCGTACGCGATGAGGACACCGTTGACGACGCCCGCGCCGAGCCCGACCGCGAGCGCGGTGAACACCATGACGGACCAGTGGAAGTCGTTCGCCATGGTCTGCGTGGCGAGGGTCGACGCCCAGACGGACGACAGCCCGATGACGGACCCGACCGACAGGTCGATGCCGCCGCCGGTGATGACGAACGTCATGCCGATGGAGATCACGCCGAGCACGGCCGCGAGGCGCAGGATCGTCATGAGGTTGTCGAAGCTCGCGAACCGCTCGCCGGCGGTGACGAACCCGACGAGGCACACGAGCAGGAGCGCGATGACGAGGCCGAGGTTGCGACCGGCGGCACCGCGCAGGGGGTTGCGCATGCGGCGGTCGACGGCGGTCTTGCCGCCGCTGCCCTCGATCCGGGCGGTCTCGTCCGCGGCGGGGACACGCGCGGAGGCGGGGGTTCCGTGCTCGCTCACGCGGCACTTCCTTCCATGACGAGGTCGAGCACGCGGTGCTCGTCGATCGCGGACGCGGGGCCGGTGTGCACGACGCGCCCCTCGGACAGGACGAGGACGCGGTCGGACAGGCCGAGCACCTCCTCGATCTCGCTGGACACGACGACGACCGCGACGCCCTGGGCGGTGAGCTGCGCGACGATGCCGTAGATCTCGGCCCGGGCGCCGACGTCGACGCCGCGGGTGGGCTCGTCGAGCAGCAGGACGCGGCAGCCGTGCACGAGCCACCGTGCGAGCAGGACCTTCTGCTGGTTGCCGCCGGACAGGGTGCGGGCCGTGCGGTCGGGGTCGGACGGGCGCAGGTCGAGCGCCTCGATCTGCTCGCGGGCCGTGCGCCGCTCGGTCGGCTCGTCGAGGAACGACGCGTTCGCGGTGCGGGCGAACGTCGACAGCGTGATGTTGCGGTAGACGGGCTCGTCGAGCAGCAGGCCCTGGCTCTTGCGCTCCTCGGGGCACAGGCCGATGCCGGCGCGGACGGCGGCACCGACGGAGCCCGCGCGGACGGCCCTGCCGTCGACGCCGACCGTTCCGGTGGTGGCCCGGCGTGCGCCGAACACCGTCTCGAGGATCTCCGAGCGGCCGGACCCGACGAGCCCGGCAAGCCCGACGACCTCGCCCGCGCGCACGTCGAAGGACACGTCGGTGAACTCGCCACGCAGGCTCAGGCCCTCGACCTTCAGCACGGTCGGGGCGTCGGCCGCGACCGGGGGCCGGCGCGGGATCGCGTACTCGACCGTCCGGCCGGTCATGAGGCGGATGAGCTCGGCGGTGGGCGTGCTCGCGGCGGGCAGCCCGCCCGCGACGGTGCGACCGTCCTTGAGCACGGTGATCCGGTCGCCGATCTGCCGGATCTCCTCGAGGCGGTGCGAGATGTAGACGACGGCGACGCCTTGCGACGTGAGCTCGCGGACGACGCGGAAGAGGTTCGCGACCTCCTCGCTGTCGAGGACGGCGGACGGCTCGTCCATCACGATGACGCGCGCGTCGTGCGACAGGGCGCGCCCCATGCTGACGATCTGCTTGCCCGCGGCGGACAGGCTGCCGACCTCGCGGTGCGGCGAGATGTCGGGGTGGCCGAGACGGCGCAGGATCTCCCGGGTCCGCTGGGTCGCGGCGCGACGCTGCGTGAAGCCGCCGCTCGCGAGCTCGTGGCCGAGGTAGAGGTTCTCCGCGACGGACAGGCCGTCGACGACGTCGAGCTCCTGGTACATGGTCGCGACGCCGAGCTTCAGCCCCGCGACGGGGTGGGCGATGGTCACGGGGCTGCCGTCGAGGAGGATCTGCCCCTCGTCGGGCTGGTGCGCGCCCGCGAGCACCTTGATGAGCGTGGACTTGCCGGCACCGTTCTGGCCGAGCAGGCAGTGCACCTCGCCCGCACGGACCTCGAGGTCCACGCCGTCGAGGGCGCGCGCGCCGGGGAACTGCTTGACGATGCCGCGCATCTGCAGGATCGGCCGGTCGGTCGATCGGTCGTCGGTGACCATGCGGCCGAACGTACGGGGGACTTCTGTCGGCGGTCAAGCAAAAGTTGTCTCGGATGTGGCACAGTTATGCGAACGTGACCTACCAAAGAGGGGATGGTTCACTGTGCGCATGGACGAGCTGGCCAAGGCCGCCCCCAAGCCCACCGGGGTCGGCGAGATGTTCCAGCTCCTGCGCGACGGCCAGCCCCGCACCCGCTCCGACCTGGCCACACTCACCGGACAGGCCCGCTCCACGATCGCCGCGCGCGTCGACGCGCTGCTCGGGTCCGGGCTCGTCGCCCCCGCCGGCGAGGCCACCTCCACCGGCGGCCGGCCCCCCGCGACCTTCGCGTTCAACCCCGCCGCCCGCGTCGTCCTCGCCGTCGACCTCGGCGCCACGCACGCCCGGCTCGCCGTCACCGACCTCGCCGGCACCGTCCTCGCCGAGCACAGCGAGCAGATCGCCATCGCCGACGGACCCGCCCCCGTCCTCGACCGCGTCGCCGAGCTCGGCCACCTGCTGCTCGACAAGGCCGACCGTCAGGCCGAGGACCTCGTCAGCGTCGGCGTCGGGCTCCCCGGGCCCGTCGAGCACTCCACCGGGCGCCCCATCAACCCGCCGATCATGCCCGGCTGGGACGACGCCGACGTCCCCGGCCACCTCGGCCGCCGGCTGCACGTGCCCGCCCTCGTCGACAACGACGTCAACATCATGGCGCTCGGCGAGCACGCCACCGCCTGGCGCACCGTCGACCACCTGCTCTTCGTCAAGGTCGCCACCGGCATCGGCGCCGGGATCATCTCCGACGGCGCCATCCGCCGCGGCGCGCAGGGAGCCGCCGGCGACCTCGGCCACATCGCCGTCCCCGGCGGGCTCGACCTGCCGTGCCGGTGCGGCAACACCGGCTGCCTCGAGGCCGTCGCCAGCGGGCCCGCCATCGCGACCGCCCTGCAGGCCCAGGGACTCGACGCCCGCAGCAGCGCCGACGTCGTCGCGCTCGTCCGCTCCGGCGACCTCGCCGCGGGCCGGGAGGTCCGCGAGGCCGGACGGCACATCGGCGAGGTCCTCGCGGCGTGCGTGTCGATGCTCAACCCGTCGATGATCGTCATCGGCGGCGTCGTCGCCGACGCCGGCGAGCACCTGCTCGCGGGGATCCGCGAGGTCGTCTACCGGCGCTCCCTGCCGCTGGCCACCCAGCACCTGCGCATCGTCACGTCCCGCACCGGCGCCCGCGCGGGCGTCCTCGGCGCCGCGACCATGGCCGCCGAGCACGTCCTGTCCCCCGCCGCGATCGACGCGCTCGTCGGCTGAGCGGGGGGCGTCCTCACGCGTCCGTGCGCGCGAGCTCCCGGTACCGGTAGCGGTCCGCCGGGGCGAAGCCGAGCCGCGCGTACAGCCGCGCCGCGGCCGCGTTGTGGGCCTCGACCTGCAGGAACGCGCGCCGCGCACCCCGCTCACGGGCCAGGTCCAGCGCCCGCAGCGTGAGCGTGCGGCCCAGGCCACGCCGTCGCGCAGCGGGGTCCACGACCAGGCACGACAGCCCTACCCAGTCCTCCGCGAACGCGGCACGGATCGCCGCCACGGGTCGCCCCGCGTCGAGCGCCGTCAGGTACACCGCGGGCGCCCCGTCGAGGATCCGCCGGGCGGTGCCCGCGTCAGCCCCCGCGCTCTTCACGCCCAGCCACGTCGTGAGCCAGGCGTCGTCGGGGTGGCTCGTCACGCGCACGTCGACCCGCCCCGGCACGGCCCGCGGGAGGCCGTCGAGCGTCCGGACCAGCACGTCCGTGTCGGACGCGACCCGGTAGCCGCGTGCGACGAGCGCGCGCTCCACGTCGTCCCCGCCCGTCCCCGGGCCGACCCGCACGACCGACGGCAGCCCTGCGTCCGCGTACACCCGCTCGACCTCGTCGAGCGCCGCCTCGACGTCCGCCGGCCGCGTCACCGGCAGCGCGCTGTTCGCCCGTCGCGTCAGCCCGCCCGACGCGCCGACCCGCCACCCG
>NZ_BIMR01000106.1 GCF_004306155.1 Cellulomonas biazotea | reverse complement strand
ACTTCGCGCCGAGGTCGTGACCTGGAGGTCACGACCTCGGGCGGAAGTCACGACCTCGACGGTCGGGCGGAAGCCGGGTCAGCCGCCCAGGAGGTCCTCGAACGACGGGACCGCGTCGTACAGGCCCGCGGGAGCGCTCGGCTCGCGGTCGGCGACCTCCTCGGCGAGCTGGCGCCCGGCCCGCCGGATGCGCTCCGGCAGCGGGTTGACGCGGTCGCTGCCCGCGTCGGCCCAGTCGTCGGTCGCGGCGAACACGCCCGTCGGCACGACGTCGGCCCGCAGGTAGGCGAACAGCGGCCGCAGCGCGTACTCGAGCGCCAGGGAGTGCCGGGCGGTGCCGCCGGTCGCGCCGAGCAGCACGGGCCGCCCGACGAGCGTGTCCTTGTCGAGCACGTCCACGAGGGACTTGAACAGCCCCGAGTAGGACGCGGAGAACACGGGGGAGACGGCGATGAGGCCGTCGGCCCGGGCCACGGTGTCGAGCACGGTCCGCAGGGGGCCGGACGCGAAGCCCGTGAGGGTCATGTTGACGATCTCGTGGGCGAGGTCCCGCAGCTCCACGGTCTCGACCTGCGCGATGATGCCGCGCTGGGCGAGCTCGGCCACGGTCGCGTCGGCCAGCCGGTCGGCCAGCAGGCGCGTCGAGGAGGGCTGGGACAGCCCGGCCGAGACGACGACGATCGAGCGGTCGCTCATCGTGTCCTTCTTCCTGTGCTCTCGTGCGTGCGGGGGGGTGCGAGGGGTTCCTGCGGTGCTCAACGCGTGACGGCGTCCGCTGCTTCCACGTCGTCCTCGGCGGTGCGGCCGGTCCAGTGGTCGGTCGCGGCCGTCGTGGCGGCGGGCAGCTTGCCGGCGGCGCGCGCGGCGGCGACACGCTCGGCGTGCGACGGCGGTCCGGCGGGGACGTGCGCGGGGCGGGCGGCCTCGGCCTCGCGGCGCAGGACGGGCACGACCTCCTCGGCGAGGATGTCGATCTGCTCCAGGACGGTCTTGAGGGGCAGCCCGGCGTGGTCCATGAGGAACATCTGCCGCTGGTAGTGGCCGACCTGGTCGCGGAACTTCCCGTACCGGTCGATGACCTCCTGCGGGCTGCCGACGGTCAGCGGGGTGTCACGCATGAACTCCTCCATCGACGGGCCGTGCCCGTAGACGGGCGCGTTGTCGAAGTAGGGGCGGAACTCCTTGACGGCGTCCTGCGAGTTCTTGCGCATGAACACCTGCCCGCCGAGCCCGACGATCGCCTGGTCGGCCTGGCCGTGCCCGTAGTGCTCGAAGCGCTGGCGGTAGAAGGCGACCATCTGCGCGGCGTGCTCGAGCGGCCAGAAGATCGCGTTGTGCAGGAACCCGTCGCCGTAGTACGCGGCCTGCTCGGCGATCTCGGGGGAGCGGATCGAGCCGTGCCAGACGAACGGCGGGACGCCGTCGAGCGGGCGGGGGGTCGAGGTGAAGCCCTGCAGCGGCGTGCGGAACTTGCCCTGCCAGTCGACGACCTCCTCCTCCCAGAGGCGGCGCAGCAGCGCGTAGTTCTCGATCGCGAGCGGGATGCCCTGGCGGATGTCCTGCCCGAACCACGGGTAGACGGGTCCGGTGTTGCCGCGGCCCATCATGAGGTCCATCCGGCCGTCGGAGATGACCTGGAGCATCGCGTACTCCTCGGCCAGCCGGACGGGGTCGTTGGTCGTGATGAGGGTCGTCGCGGTCGACAGGGTGATGTTCGTGGTCGTGCCGGCGAGGTAGCCGAGCATCGTGGTGGGGGAGGACGGCACGAACGGCGGGTTGTGGTGCTCGCCCGTCGCAAAGACGTCCAGGCCCGCCTGGTCGGCGTGCTGGGCGATCGTGAGGATGTTCCGGACGCGCTCGGTGTCGTCGGGGGTGCGGCCGGTGGTCGGGTCGGTGGTGACGTCGCCGACGCTGAAGATCCCGAACTGCATGGTGCGCCTCGTTCCTGCTCTGCTCCCCTGCCGGGAAGTTCATGCGTTTGCATGTATCAAGTCGGCTCAACCCGGGGGTGCCCGGTCCTATTCCCCGGCCGGAGCCGGCTGACCCAGGGTCCCGCGGACACCGCCCGCGCGACAGCCGGACCGCCCAGGGACGCGCCGGTGGACGGTCCTCGACAGGCTCCCGCGGACCCCGGCGGTTACGGTGTTGACGATCGGAGAGGCAAGGCGGGGAGGGCCGACGAGCGTGACGGACGAGCAGGTGAGGGTCCTCGTCGTCGAGGACGACGTCGATACGGCCCAGTTCGTCCGAACCGTCCTGGAACGTCGCGGGGGCATGGCGGCCACCGTCGTCCACGACCCCATGTCGGCGCTCGCCGAGGTCGCCGTCCAGACCTTCGACGTCGTCCTCACCGACATCCAGATGCCCGGCATGAGCGGCCTCGAGCTGCTCGGTGAGCTGCGCTCGCGGGCGCCCGGCGTGCCCGTCGCCGTCATGACCGCCTTCGCGAGCGTCGACTACGCCGTCGAGGCGCTGCGCCGCGACGCCGACGAGTTCCTCGTCAAGCCCGTCGGGGCGGCGACCCTCGTCGAGAAGATCGGCGCGCTCGCCGCCGAGGGCCGCCGCCGCCGCGAGGCCGCCGTCCCCGGCGAGACCGTCCTGGCCGTCGGCGCCCACCCCGACGACGTCGAGATCGGCGTCGGCGCCACGCTCGCGTCGCACCGCGCCGCCGGCGACACGGTCGTCGTCCTCACGCTGTCGAGCGGGTCCGTCGGCGGCGAGGTCAACGCCCGCCGGCACGAGGCGCTCGCCGCGGCCGCCGTCATCGGCGCACGCCTCTACCTGCACGACTTCGAGGACACCCGCCTCGACCCCGCGGGCGGCCTCATCAGGACGATCGAGGAGACGATCCGCGAGGTCGCGCCGACGATCGTCTACACGCACTCCGTGCACGACCGGCACCAGGACCACCGCGCCGTGCACCAGGCCGTGCAGGTCGCGGCCCGCCGCGTGCCGTCCCTGCTGTGCTTCCAGAGCCCGTCGGCGACCGTCGAGTTCCGCCCCGACACGTTCGTGCCGGTCGACGGGTTCGTCGAGACGAAGCTGCAGATGCTCGCCGCGTTCGAGTCGCAGGCGCACCGCGACTACATGGAGCCCGACCTCGTGCGCGCCACCGCCCGCTACTGGTCCCGGTTCGGCACCGGCCGGTTCGCCGAGCCGCTGGAGACCGTGCGGATCGCCGCCCTGATCTCCGGCACCGGCCGCGCCGCGGGTCTCGCCGCGGCCGACGACGGCGCACGGCTGCGCCACGACGAGACAGGAGGGCACCGATGACCCGAGTCCTGGTGACGGGAGCGGGCGGGCCCGCGGGCGTCGCGGTCATCCGCTCCCTGCAGGCCCGCGGCGACGTCGAGGTGTACGCCGCCGACATGGACCGGTGGGCCAGCGCGATCTACCTCGTGCCCGCCGAGCGGCGCCGCCTCGTGCCGGCCGGTCGCGCGCCCGACTTCGTCGACGTCGTCGCCGCGATGTGCCGCGACGACCGCATCGACGTGCTGTTCCCGACGGTCGACGTCGAGCTCCCGCGCCTCGCCGCCGCACGCGACGACCTGGCCGCCGCCGGCACGCTCCTCGCGTCGCCCGCGCTGACGACCCTGGAGACGTGCCTCGACAAGCTCGCGCTGGCGCGCGCCTGCGAGCGGACGGTCCGGGTCCCGCGCACCGAGCTCGTCGGCACGCCGCAGGCCCTGTCGGGCTGGGACTTCCCGGTCATCGTCAAGCCGCGGCGCGGCGCCGGGTCGCGCGGGGTGCGGACGGTCTTCACCGCCGCCGAGCTCGACGCCGTGCACGCCGACGAGGACCTGATCGTGCAGGAGATGCTGCCCGGCGACGAGTTCTCCGTCGACGTGCTCGCGGCGCTCGACGGGTCCGTCGTGGCCGCGGTGCCCCGGGCCCGGCTGCGCGTCGACTCGGGCGTCGCGGTCGCGGGCGTCACGGTGCACGACGACGACCTGGTCGAGACCGCCGCCGCCGTCGCCCGGGCCGTCGGGCTCACGACCGTCGCGAACGTCCAGCTCAAGCGCGACGCCGAGGGCCGCCCGGCGCTGCTCGAGGTCAACCCGCGGTTCCCGGGCGCGATGCCGCTGACGATCGCCGCGGGCGTCGACATGCCGTCGCTCACGCTCGACGCGGTCCTCGGCCGCCCGATCCCCGAGCGCGTCGACTTCGCGGAGGTCGCGAACGTCCGCTACCTCGAGGACGTCTTCCTGCCGCTCGACCAGATCCTGCCCGCGCCGACGACCGCATGACCGGCGGCCCGTCGCTGCGCGGCGACCACCACGTCCACTCGGCCTTCTCCGACGACGCCGTCAGCACCCCCGCCGAGAACCTCGCCGCTGCCCGCGCGGCGGGCCTCGACACGATCCGCATGGTCGACCACGTGCGCGTCTCGACGACGTACGTGCCGGACTTCCTCGCGGTCGTGCGCGCGCTGCCCGCGGTCGACGGGCTGCGCGTCCTCACCGGCGTCGAGGCGAAGATCCTCGACTCGTCGGGCGCGATCGACGCCCCGCCCGAGGTGCTCGCGGCGCTCGGCGCACCCGACGGCGCCGACCGTGTGCTGCTCGCCGACCACCAGTTCCCGGGCCCGGACGGCCCGTGGAGCCCGCGCGTCGTGCTCGAACGGCTCGCCGACGGCTCCCTGACGCCGGCCGGCGCGGTCGAGACGCTCGTCACCGCGACCGTGCGCGCCGTGCACCGCGCGGGCCGTGCGCAGCTCGCGCACCCCTTCTCGCTGCTGCCGAAGATCGGCCTCTCCGAGGACGACGTCCCCGACGACCTGCTCGACGCGCTCGCCGCGGCCGTCGTGGCGACGGGCACCCCGGTCGAGGTCAACGAGAAGTGGCGGTGCCCCGGCCCGCGCGTGCGGCAGCGGCTGCGCGCCGCCGGGGTCGAGCTCGTCGCGTCGACCGACGCGCACGTCGCGGACGACGTCGGCCGGTACGCCTGGCTGCGCGGCGTCGAGGGGCACGTGTGAGCACCTGGCAGGCGGTGCTGGTCGCGGTCTGCGTCGCGCTCGTCGTCGTCGGCGTCGGGCCGGTCCTCGCGGGCGTCTACCAGTACCTGCTCGTGCCCCTGCACGCGTTCCGCAACCACCTGGGCCGCACCGCGCCCCACCTGCCGAACGTCGTGATCGTCGTCCCGGCCTGGAACGAGGGTGCCGTCCTGGGGGCGTCGCTCGACCGGCTCATGCGGCTCGAGTACCCGCCGGACCGGCTGCGGGTCCTCGTCGTCGACGACGCCAGCACCGACGACACCCCGCAGGTCGTCCTCGCGAAGGCGGCCGAGCACGGCGGGCGCATCGTGCACCTGCGCCGCGCGCAGGGGGGTCAGGGCAAGGCGCACACGCTCAACCACGGCATCCGGCACGCGCTCGCGGACGACTGGATGCAGGCGCTGCTCATCATGGACGCCGACGTCATCTACCGCCCCGACTCGCTGCGTCGCATGACCCGGCACCTGGCCGACCCGGAGGTCGGCGCGGTCACGGCGTTCATCCGCGAGGGCAGCCACCGTCCCGGCGCCGTCGCCCGGTTCATCGGGTACGAGTACGTGACCGCTCAGGCAGCCGCCCGCCGCGCGCAGAACGTCATGGGCGCCATGGCGTGCCTGGCCGGCGGGGCCCAGCTCCACTCGCGCGCGAACCTCGAGGCCGTCGGCGGGCAGATCGACACGACGACCCTCGCGGAGGACACGTTCACCACGTTCCTCACGCAGCTCGACGGGCGCCGTGTCGTGTTCGACGGCGCCGCGGTCGTGCTCGCGGAGGAGCCCGACTCGGTCCGCGCGCTGTGGAAGCAGCGGGTCCGGTGGGCGCGCGGCAACGTGCAGATCACCCGCCGGTTCCGGTCGGTGTGGTTCCGGCCGGGGCGTGGGCACCGGCTCGGCTCGGTCGACTTCGCGTTCATCTGGTTCTCGGTCTTCCTGCTGCCGGTCGCGATGACGTGCGCCGCGGTCGGGCTCGTCGGCCTGTACCTGCTCGACGCCGTCGCCGCCGCGCAGGCGTTCCGCACGCTGTGGTGGGTCGCCGTCGTCGCCTACGTCTTCGTCACCGCGACGACGCTGCTCCTGGACCGGGACACCGCGCGCCGCTCGTGGATCGAAGGGCTCACGTTCCCGGGGATCGGCGCGCTCGTCGTCATGCTCGCCGCCTGGTTCCCGCACCTGTGGACCGACACCCTCCCGGCACTGTTCGGCCTGGACCTCACCCCGACCGGGCTGACCGTCTGGACCCTCGTCCTGTACACCTGGAGCGTGCTCGCGATGGTCCTCGCCTGGCTCGTCCGGAAGGTGGAGGGCGCGCCGGTTCTGCGATGGCTCACCAAACCGCTGCTGTACGTGGTGGGCTTCGGTCCGGTGCTGTGCGCGATCACCCTCGACGCCTACGTCAAGGAGTGGCGCGGCGCCGCCCAGGTGTGGGACAAGACCGAGAAGACGGGCAGGGTGATGGGATGACGCGCGACGACGTCCAGCAGCGGGCGACGCAGACCGCGCAGCGCACCGACGACCGGACGGAGGTCGTCGCGTGAGCGTGCGTGCGCTCGTCGTCGACGACGAGCCCGACGAGCTGGCCCTGCTGACCACCCACCTGCGGCGCACCGGCTGCACGGTCATGGAGGCGCGCTCCGCGGAGGAGGCGCTGGCCGACGACGCCCTGCTCGACGTGGACGTCGCGTTCGTGGACCTGCGCCTGCCCGGCATGGGCGGCTGGGAGCTCATCGAGGAGCTCCGCGTCCGCCGTCCCGGGCTGCCGGTCGTCGTCACGTCCGTCCTCGACGCGCACGACTACCCCCAGGTCGAGGCCGCGCTGCCCAAGCCGTTCGTCGGCGAGAACGTGCGCGCGGCGCTCGACCAGGCGCTGAGGTCCGGGCCGGCCGGGTCGCCCGGCGCCGCACCGACCGGCGAGGCGCCATGACCCTTCCCCCGGCTCTCCCGAGGATCCCCGCGGGCGGGACGCGCCGCTCCCTGAGCGCGGTCGTGTCGCGGCTGGGCGCGGACGCGGCCGTCGTCGAGCGTCAGCTCCCCTTCCTGCTGCTGTACCTCATCGCGCTGCTCACCCTGTCGATCCCCGCGGTCGTCGTGAGCATCCCGTGGGCGGTCGGGGCGTCGGCCGGCGTCGCCGTGCTCATCGCCGTGCTCGCGCGGTTCGCGCCGTGGAGCGACGGGCCGGAGTGGGCGCAGGACGTCCTGCCGGCGCTCCAGATGGTCGCCATCGCGCTGCTCCGGGCGGGCACCGGCGGCATCGGCTCGATGTACACGACGATGATCTTCCTGCCCGTGCTCGCCCTCGCGGCGCAGCGCGGGCGACGGGGCGTCGTGGTCGCGACCGTCGGCGTCGCGCTCGTGATCCTCGTCCCCGCGGCCCTGGACCCGGGGGCGTCGCTCGACGCCCTCGTGCTGCTGCGCAGCTTCTTCGTCGGCCTCGTCGCGTTCGTCGTCGCGTTCACCGCCCACGAGGTCACCGAGCGCCTGCGTGCCCGCACCGAGGCGGTCGCCGAGATGCGCGACCGCGAGCAGGAGCTGCTCGAGCGGGTGCGGGCCGACGCGTTCGAGCTGGCCCGGGTCGCGGACTCCCGGCGCGCGTCGCGCGACCAGCTCGTGTCCATCATCGACTCGGCGACGCAGCAGGCGATCATCGCGACCGACGCCACCGGCCTCGTCGAGGTGTTCAACGCAGGTGCGGAGCGGCTGCTCGGCTTCCCGCAGGGCGAGGTCGTCGGCAAGCTCCGCATCACGGACCTCGACGCGCGGTTCGACGCCGTCGACGGGGCGCCCGGCGTGCGCGCCGCCGGCTCGGCCGCCGCGCGCCTGCTCGAGTCGATCCTCACGCCCGACGGGACGGGCGGCGCCGCCCGCGACCGCGCGTACCGGCGCCGCGACGGCAGCGAGGTCACGGTGCAGCTCGCCGTGACGCGTCGGCTCGACGTCGACGGCACCGTCGCGGGGTACGTCGTGGTCGCGACGGACGTCACCGCGGAGCGCGAGGCGTCGCGGCTCAAGGACGAGTTCGTCAGCCTCGTGAGCCACGAGCTGCGCACGCCCCTGACGTCGGTGCTCGGCTACCTGGAGCTGCTGCTCGACGGGACCGACGACCTCACCGAGGAGCAGCGCAGCTACCTCACGGTCATCGAGCGCAACGCCCGCCGCCAGCTCCGGCTCGTCGGCGACCTGCTCCTCACGGCCCAGGTCGACGCGGGCACGTTCGCGATCTCACCCCGCCCGATCGACCTGGCCGACGTCGTGCGCGGCTCCGCGACGTCGATGGGTCCCGTCGCCGAGCAGGCGGGTGTCGCGCTGACGACGAGCATCACGCCCGCGCCGGTCGTCGCCGATCCGGGCCGGCTCGCGCAGGTCGTCGACAACCTCGTCTCGAACGCCGTGAAGTTCACGCCCGCCGGCGGGCAGGTCCACCTGGAGGTCGGTCCGACGGTCGACGGCGGCGCGAGCCTCGCCGTGCGGGACTCGGGCATCGGCATCGCGCCCGACGAGCTGCAGGACCTCACCAAGCGCTTCTTCCGGGCGACCTCGGCGACGCGCCGCGCGATCCCCGGAGTCGGCCTCGGGCTCGCCATCGCGCGGGCGGTCGTCGACGCGCACGGCGGGGTGCTCGACGTCGAGAGCACCCTGGGCGAGGGCACGACGTTCGTCGTGACGCTCCCGGCGGCGCCCCCGGACGCCCCGGCCTGACCGGCACGCCGTCACTGGACGGACCGGGATGTATCTGGACACCTGCACGGGTCCCCTTCTGCCCGTGCGCCGACTCGGGCGCCGCCCCACCGGTCGAGCGCACGGAACCCCGTGCCGGACAACGAAGGAACACCCGATGTCTTTCCTCACCCCCGCGACCCGGACGGACCTGCGCCCCGCGGGCGCCGCCGCCGTCCGCGCCCTGCAGGACGCCGTCCCCGGTGTGCACCTGCCCGGCTCCGACGCGTACGCCGCCCTCACGACCACCTCGAACCTCATGCACCCCGTCAGCCCGCTCGCGGTCGTGGCCGCGACCGGCCCGGCCGACGTGAGCGCGACCGTGCGGCTCGCCGCCGCGTTCGGCGTGCAGGTCGCGGTGCAGGGCACCGGGCACGGCGCGACGGAGGAGATGCGCGACGCGATCCTCGTGCACACCGGCACGCTCGACGAGCTCACGGTCCACCCCCAGGAGCGCTGGGCGCGGATCGGCGCGGGCGTGCGCTGGGCGCACGTGCTCGAGGCCGCCGCACCGCACGGGCTCGCGGCGCTGTGCGGCTCGTCGCCCGACGTCGGTGCCGTCGGCATGCTCACCGGGGGCGGGCTCGGCCCGGTCGCCCGGTCGCACGGGCTGTCGTCGGACACGGTCCGCGCGTTCGAGGTCGTCACGGGCGACGGCGTGCTGCGCCGCGTCACGGCCGTCGAGGAGCCCGACCTGTTCTGGGGCCTGCGCGGCGGCAAGGGCACCCTCGGCATCGTCACCGCGGTCGAGGTCGACCTGCTCGACCTGCCGACCGTCTACGGGGGCTCGCTGTGGTTCGCCGAGGCCGACGTCGCGGCGGTGCTGCGCACGTGGGGCCAGTGGTGCGAGCTGCTGCCCGACGAGGGGACCACGTCGGTCGCCGTCATGCGGCTGCCCGACATGGACCCGTTCCCGCCGCCCCTGCGCGGCCAGGTGACGCTGAACGTGCGGTTCGTGTGGACCGGCGACCCGGCGGTCGGCGAGGAGATGATCCGCGCGATCCGCGCCGTCGCCGCGCCCGTCGTCGACACCGTGCAGACCATGCCGTACGCCGCGCTCGGCGACGTGCACGCCGACCCCGTCGACCCGATGCCCCTGCACGAGTCGCACCACCTGCTCGACGGCTTCGGCGTCGCGGGCGCCGACCGGCTCCTGGAGCTCGCCGGGCCGGGCGTGCCGTCGGCGCAGGTCATGGTCGAGGTCCGCCAGCTCGGCGGGAAGGTCCGCGAGGGTGACCCGTGCGCGTACGCGCACCGCGACGCCGCCTACAGCATGTTCGTCGTCGGCCTCATGATCCCCGAGGTCGCGCAGGTCGTGACGAGCGACGCGGCGCGCATCGGCGAGGGCATGGGCCCGTGGCTGCGCGACGGCGGGCTGCCGAACTTCACCGACTCCGCGGGTCGCGCGTGGGCGGAGCGTGTCTTCACGCCGCTCGTCGCGCGCCGCCTGCGGACGCTGAGCCGGGCGTACGACCCGGCCGGCGTGCTCCTCGCCGCGCGCGGCGTGCGGGCCTGACCGTCCGGTCACCGACCTCGGGGGAGGGAGCGGCGACCGGGACGGTCCTGCGGGAGGGCCGGGGGCGTTGGGGGACGCACCCGGCCCTTCGGCATGCCGCCCGTCGAGCGACGGGCCGGGCCCGTCCGCTCAGCCTGCGGAGCGCTGCTGCCGAGGCTCCCCGGGCCCGGGCCGCCGCCCGACCGTCCCGCGC
>NZ_BIMR01000105.1 GCF_004306155.1 Cellulomonas biazotea | reverse complement strand
CATGCCCACGGCGCGCTCGTCGGCCCACGCGCGGGCGGCGTCCTGCGCGGCGGCGAGCCGGTCCGCGCCGGTGCGCGCGGCGGCGGCCGCGTCGGGCGGCACGACGGTCGCGACGACCAGGACGAACACGCCCGAGCGCTCCGGGAGGGTGCGCGCGAGGTTCGCGCCGAGCTCGAGCGCGCCGCGCGGGTCCCCGAACGGCTGCGCGCCGACGACGATCGTCACGGCTGGTCCTCCTTCGCGGGCGTGGCGTCGTCGTCGAGGGGCAGGCCGGCGTGCGCGGCCCGGTTGAGCAACGAGTGCCGCCGCCCCCACACCAGGTAGAACGTCAGGGCGACCGACAGCCACAGCGCGAACCACGCGTAGGTGTTCCAGTGCAGCCCGGCGAGGATGTACACGCACGACGCGATCGCGACGACGGGCGTCACCGGGTACCCCGGCACGCGGAACCCGCGCGGCAGGTCGGGCCGGGTGCGGCGCAGGACGATGACGCCGACCGAGACGACGATGAACGCGACGAGCGTGCCGATCGACACGAGGTCCCACAGGTCGTCGAGCGGCACGAACCCGGCGAGCAGCCCGACGACGCACGCGACGATGATCGTGTTGTTCACCGGCGTCCGGGTGCGGCGGCTGACCTTGGCGAACGCGCGCGGCAGCAGGCCGTCGCGGCCGATCGCGAACAGGATGCGGGTCTGCCCGTACAGGGTCACGAGCGTCACCGAGAAGATCGAGATGACCGCGCCGGCCGACAGGATCGTGCCCGGCCACGACGCGCCGACGACGTCCTGCAGCAGCCGCGCGAGGCCCGCCTCCGCCTGCTCGGCGTCGCCGAAGTCCTGCCACGGCTGCGCGCCCAGCGCGGACACGGCGACGAGCAGGTAGATGGTCGTGACGATCGCGAGCGCACCGAGGATCGCGCGCGGCATCGAGCGCTGCGGGTCGCGGACCTCGTCACCCGCGGTCGAGACGGCGTCCAGGCCGATGAACGTGAAGAAGATCGTCCCCGCGGCCATCGTGATGCCCGTGACGCCGTGCGGCGCGAAGTCCGCGAAGTTGTCGGCGTCGAACGCGGTGAACGCGATCGCGACGAACAGGCCGAGCACGGCGAGCTTGATGACGACCATGACGGTGTTCACGCGCGCCGACTCGCTCGCGCCGCGCACGAGCAGCAGCGCGCACACCGCGACCAGGAAGACGGCCGGCAGGTTCACCAGGCCGGGGTCGACGGCGTCGAAGGGGCCCGAGGACAGCGCGGCGGGGACCGTGACCCCGAAGAGGTTGTCGAGCAGCTGGTTGAGGTAGCCGCTCCACCCGACGGACACGGCCGCCGTCGACACCCCGTACTCGAGCAGCAGGCACGCGGCGACGCCGACCGCGACGACCTCGCCGAGGGTCGCGTACGCGTACGAGTACGTCGACCCGGAGACGGGCACCGCCGACGCCATCTCCGCGTACGACAGCGCGGACAGCCCGGCGGCGATCCCCGCCAGCACGAACGACACGATCACCGCGGGACCCGCGTCGGGGACCGCCTGGTGCATGACGAAGAAGACGCCCGTGCCGACCGTGGCGCCGACGCCGAACATCATGAGGCTGAACGTGCCGAGCGACCGTTCCAGTCCTTCGCTGGACTCGCGCGTCGCTCGGGTCACGGGCTTGCGGCGCCAGAGCTGCGCGCGCAGGGACTGCTGCTGCTGGGTCGTCGTCATGCGCACGCCCTCCTGGTCTGCCGGTTGCCACCGTACGGAGAGGCCGTCGGGGCGGCAACGGGGTGGGTCGAGGTCATGCGGCGGGCGCGTCGCGCAGCTCGCCGGAGTGCAGCTCGACCAGACGGTCGGCGCGCTCGGCCATGAGCGGGTCGTGCGTCGTGACGACCGCCGCGACGCCGTGGCCGTGGACGAGGTCGACGAGCAGGTCCATGACGACCGCCGCCGTGCCGGAGTCGAGCTGGCCCGTCGGCTCGTCGGCGAGCAGGACCGCGGGCCGGTGCACGAGCGCGCGGGCGATCGCGACCCGCTGCTGCTGCCCGCCCGAGAGCTCGGCGGGTCGCTGCGCCGCGTGGCGTTCGAGCCCGACGGCCGCGAGCGCCTCGGCGACGCGCCGGTCGCGCTCGGCGGGGTCCGTGCGCAGCACCCGCAGCGGCACCTCGACGTTCTCCGCAGCCGACAGCACGGGGATGAGCCCGAACGCCTGGAAGACGTACGCGATGCGGGTCCGTCGCAGCTCGAGGACCTGCTCGGGGTGCATCGCCGTGAGGTCGGCGCCGTCGACGAGCACCTGCCCGCTGGTGGGCGCCTCCAGGCCGCCGAGGACGTGCAGCAGCGACGTCTTGCCCGAGCCCGACCGTCCGCGGACGACGACGAGCTCGCCCGGTGCGGCGTGCACGTCGACGCCGCGCAGCGCGTGCACGGCGGTGTCGCCCGTCCCGTAGGTGCGGGTCAGGCCGATGCCGCGGATCATCGCGGTCCCTCCTCGTCGGTCCGTGCCGCCGTGCCGCTTGCTGCCGCGTCGGCGCCGTCGCCGGACGGTGGCGGCGCGTCGGCCGCCGGGACGTGGTCGTGGCGCGACACGCGCACGTGGTCGTGCTCGAGCCCGAGCCGCACGCGGTCGCGCAGGTCGAGCCGCTCGACGACCTCGCGCGGGAGCTGCAGCCGGCCGACCTTGTCGAGCACGGCGAACTCCTCGGCGTGCAGGCGCTCGACGCCGTCCTCGCCGCGCTCGGTGCGCCGCAGCACCTCGGTCGACGTGCGGCCGTCGCGGATCTGCACCGTGCGGTGCACGTGCTCCGAGACCGTCGGGTCGTGCGTGACGATGAGCGTCGTCACGCCCAGCGTCGCGTTGACGTGCCGCATCGCCTCGAGGACGTCCGCAGACGTCGACTCGTCGAGCTCCCCGGTCGGCTCGTCCGCGAGCAGCACGCGCGGCGAGCCCGCCACGGCGGTCGCGATCGCGACGCGCTGCTGCTGCCCGCCGGACATCTGCGCGGGCAGCCGGTCACGGCAGTCGGCGACGCCCATGACGTCGAGCAGCTCCGCGGCCCGCTCCGCCCGGGCGCGGGCGCCGGCGACGACGAGAGGCACGGCGACGTTCTCGGCGGCCGTGAGGTACGGCAGGAGGTTGCGCGACGTCTGCTGCCAGACGAACCCGACGACGTCGCGCTGGTACCGGCGGCGCTGCCGGGCGTCCATCGTCACGAGGGGTGTGCCGGCGACGACCGCGGTGCCCGCGGTGGGACGGTCGAGCCCCGACAGGATCGTCAGGAGCGTCGACTTGCCCGACCCTGACGCGCCGACGACCGCGACGAGCTCGCCCGCGTCGACGCGCAGGTTGAGGCCCTGCAGCGCCTGGACCTCGACGCCCTCGGTGACGAAGACCCGCACGAGGTCCTCGCAGAGGATCTCCGGGGCGTCCGCGGCGGTGGTGGTCGTCATGCTTCTCCTTCACGCAGGACGGCGACGGCGGAGGTCCGCCGGGCACCGGCGCCGGCGACGAGCACCGCCCCGGCGACGAGCAGCAGGTAGGCGGCGAGCAGGACACCGAGCCCGACGGCGCCGAGCGTCGGCGGAGGTGGCTGCGCCCCACCGGCGAGGACCGACACGTCCGTCGTGCCCAGCATGACGGGGGCCAGGAGCGCGCCCGCGGCGAGCCCGGCGGCGACGGCGACGAGCGACCAGGGCAGCACCTCCCACCGGACCAGCGAGCGCGCGTCGCGGCTCGGCACGCCGAGCGTCGTGAGCAGCGCGAGCTGCCGGCCGCGGCTGCGGGCGCCCAGGGTGACACCGAGCCCGAGCGCGAGCGCGCTCAGGGCGAGGGACGTGAGCGTCGCGAGGGCGGTGGCGGTGCGGACGCCGCCGACGAGCTGCCCTGCGGTCACCCGCTCGACGACCTGGGCACGCGTGACGACGTCGGCGCCCGACCCGGTCGACCCCTCGACGGCGTGCCGCACGGCTGCCGCGACCTCGCCGACGTCCGAGCGCGGCGCGGCCCGCACGAGCAGGCGGTCGACCTGCGCCGTGATCCCGAGGCGCTGCGCGGCGGCGTCGTCGACGAGGACGGACGTCGTACCGCCGGTCACGCCCGGGACGCGGTCGGTGACCGCGACGACGGCGAGGTCGTGCTGCTCCGCGGGCGCACCGACCTCGACGAGCAGGTCCTCGTCGTCGAGGTCGACGTCGACCGCCCCGGCGACGACCGCGCGCACCGCACCGTCCGGGGCTCCCGCGGCGTCGACGTCGAGCGGGGCGACGCCCGGCAGGCCGCGCTGCACCGACGCGAGCGCCGCGAGGTCGACCACGCGGACCTGGACGGCGTCGGACGTCCGACCCGCACGGAGCACGACGCCGTCCGCGGTGCCGACCGCGACGACCGCGGCGACCCCAGGGGTGCGGCGCACGTCGTCGACGGTCGCCGCGGTCAGCGGCGCCGAGCTCGACACCGCGACGTCGGCGCCGACGGC
>NZ_BIMR01000104.1 GCF_004306155.1 Cellulomonas biazotea | reverse complement strand
CGTCCCGCACGCGCGTGCAGGTCACCGCGTGCGGGGCGGGCGCGGACGTGTGCCGGCACGCGGCCGGACGCCTCGGCGGGTCGCCGCGCCGCCGTGGCGGGCCGTGCGACCCGCCGGGCGGGCCTCAGGCGACGGGCTGCTGCAGGAACTGCTCGAGCGCGTCGAGCGACGCGGCGGCGTCCGCGTCGTCGGTGGCCGTCTCCAGCACGACCTCGTCGCCGGTGCCGACGCCCAGGGTCATGACGGCGAGGATCGACCGCGCGGGTGCGGGCGTCGAGCCGTTCTTCGCGATCGTCACGGCGGCCGGCTGCCGGGCCGCGGCCGCGACGAAGAGCGCGGCGGGTCGGGCGTGCAGGCCCTCCTCGAGGGCGACGACGACGGAACGCTGCATGGGTCTGCCTCCAGGGTCGACGACGACGTTCGCCACCCTAGTGGTCTAGACCACGACCGCGCGACTCCCGTGCCGCGACTCCCCCGGACGGACGCCCGGGGGACCCGCCCGTCCCGACGTCGTCAGGCGCGCGTGCGCTCGTACTCGGCGAGCAGGTCGATGCGGCGCTGGTGACGCGGGTCCTGGCTGAACGGCTCCGCGACGAACGCGTCGACGAGCTCCAGCGCCTCGTCCACCGAGTGCTGGCGGGCACCCACGGCGACGACGTTCGCGTCGTTGTGCTGACGCCCGAGCCGGGCCGTGTCGAGGTTCCACGCGAGAGCCGCACGCACGCCCGCGACCTTGTTCGCGGCGATCTGCTCGCCGTTCCCGGAGCCACCGATGACCACGCCGAGGCTGCCGGGGTCGGCGACGACCGCCTCGCCCGCCTCGAAGCAGAACGGCGGGTAGTCGTCGAGCGCCTCGTACGTGTGCGCGCCGTGGTCGACGACGTCGTGCCCCGCGGAGCGCAGGTGCTCGACGAGCGCGACCTTGAGCTCGTAGCCGGCATGGTCGGAGGCGACGTGGATCCGCATGAGGGTCATCCTGCCGCACCCGCGGGCCCGGAGCCCGCGCCCGTCCGTAGGCTGTCCCGCATGACGCGCAGCGGCATCGACCTCACCGCCCTCGACCCCGACACCCGTCCGCAGGACGACCTGTACTCCCACGTCAACGGACGGTGGCTCGCGAGCCACGTGATCCCGCCGGACCGGGCCATGGACGGCGCGTTCCGCGCGCTGCACGACCAGGCGGAGGAGCAGGTCCGCGACATCATCGTCGACGCAGGCTCCGCCGCGGCCCCGGCCGGCGACGGCGACGACGCCACGGCGGGCGCCGACGGCGTCGAGGCCAAGATCGGCGCCGTCTACGCCTCGTTCATGGACACCGCCGCCGTCGAGGCGAACGGCCTCGCCCCGCTCCGCGAGGACCTCGACCTCGTCGACGCCGCCACGACCCGCGCGGAGCTCACGGTCGCGCTCGGCGCGCTGCAGCGCACAGGCGCCGCGTCCGCGGTCGGCTTCTGGGTCGACAACGACGCGAAGGACCCCGAGCGGTACGTCGTCTACCTCATGCAGTCCGGCCTGGGCCTGCCCGACGAGTCGTACTACCGCGACGAGCAGTACGCGTCGGTCCTCGCGGCCTACCGCCCGCACGTCGCGCGCATGCTCCGCCTCACGGGCGTCGCCGCCGACGAAGCCGCCGCCGAGGCGCTCGCGGGATCCGTCGTCGACCTCGAGACGAAGCTCGCCGCGCACCACTGGGACGTCGTCAAGGACCGCGACGCCGACCTCACCTACAACCCGATGCGCCTCACCGAGCTCGCCGAGCGGGCGCCGTCGTTCGACTGGGCCGCGTGGGTCGAGGCCCTGGGCGCGCCGCAGGGTGCGCTCGACGACGTCGTCGTCCGGGAGCCGTCGTACGCGGAGGGCTTCGCGCAGCTCTGGGCGAGCGAGCCCCTCGACGCATGGAAGGCGTGGCTCGCGTACCACGTGGTCAGCGACCGGGCGCCGTTCCTGCCCGACGAGGTCGTCGAGGCGAACTTCGACTTCTACGGCCGCACCCTGACCGGCGCGCAGGAGCTCCGCGACCGCTGGAAGCGTGGCGTGGGCCTGGTCCAGGGCGTGCTCGGCGAGGCCGTCGGCAAGGTCTACGTCGAGCGGCACTTCCCGCCCAGCCACAAGGAGCGGATGGACGAGCTCGTCGCGCACCTCGTCGAGGCGTACCGGCTGTCCATCTCCCGGCTCGACTGGATGGGCGAGGAGACGCGCGCCAAGGCGCTTGCCAAGCTCGACGCGTTCACCCCGAAGATCGGCTACCCGGTGCGCTGGCGCGACTACACCGCGCTGCAGGTGTCGGCCGACGACCTGCTCGGCAACGTCCGCCGCGCCAACGCGTTCGAGCAGGACCGCGAGCTCGCGAAGATCGGCAAGCCGCTCGACCGCGACGAGTGGTTCATGACGCCGCAGACCGTCAACGCCTACTACAACCCCGGGATGAACGAGATCGTCTTCCCGGCGGCGATCCTGCAGCCCCCGTTCTTCGACGCGGACGCGGACGACGCCGTCAACTACGGCGGCATCGGTGCGGTCATCGGGCACGAGATCGGGCACGGCTTCGACGACCAGGGGTCGAAGTACGACGGGCAGGGACGCCTCGAGGACTGGTGGACGGTCGAGGACCGCGCCGAGTTCGAGAAGCGCACCGCGGCGCTCGTCGACCAGTACGGCGCCTTCTCCCCCGCGCAGCTCGGCGGCTCGCACCACGTGAACGGCGCGCTGACGATCGGCGAGAACATCGGCGACCTCGGCGGGCTGTCGATCGCGCTGACCGCCTACGAGATCGCGCTGGGCCGACCCCTCGCCGAGGCTCCCGTGGTCGACGGCCTGACGGGTGCGCAGCGGGTGTTCCTCGGCTGGGGCCAGGTGTGGCAGTCGAAGGGTCGCGACGAGGAGATGATCCGCCGGCTCGCGACCGACCCGCACTCCCCGAACGAGTTCCGCTGCAACGGCGTCGTGCGGAACGTCGACGCGTTCTACGACGCGTTCGACGTCGCCCCCGGCGACGCGCTGTACCTCGCCCCGGAGGAGCGCGTCCGGATCTGGTGAGGCGAGCGGGTGCGGGCCGGTCCGCCGGTCCGCACCCGCGTCCGCTCGCGGCTCAGCGCGTCTCGCACACGTCCCGCCCCCCGGGGCCGGCCGGGCTTGTCAGGGCAGCTCGGTCCACGTCGCGCGTGCCAGCCGGAAGCCCGTGCCGTCGGCCGCAGTGCAGGTGACGCCGTCGGTCCCGCTGCTGCACGTCCAGCCGTCGACGCGCGACTCCGAGCCGTACTCGAGCGTGCGCACGTCGTCGCCCGCTGCGGTCGGCGCCGGGCCGTCCTCGCAGACGAACGCGACGCCGTCGGGCCCGAGCGTCAGCACGTGGCCGGTCGTCCCGGTGCACCCGGCCACGGTCGGCGCGGCGTACGTGTAGTCCGCGATCGTGCAGGTCACACCCTCGCCGGACATCGTGCAGGCGATGTTCCCGCTGGGCAGCCGGAACGCGTCCTGCGCGACCGCGGGTGCGGTCGGCGTCGACGACGCGGTCGACGTCGCACCCGCCGAGGCGCCCGCGTCAGGCGCGCGGCCCGACGACAGCTGCACGACGGCGAGCACGATGAGGACGGCGACGAGGACGACGTCGACGACGACCATCGTCCGGATCCACCGCGGCGACGACGGCATGGTCCTCCTGCGTCCGGGGTCTGGGGGCGTCGTCCAGGATCACACGGGGCGAACGCGACCAGCCACCCGAGCGGGTCAGACGGCGGGCGGGACGGTGCGCGTGCGCTTGAGCTCGTAGAAGCCGGGCACCTGCGTGACGAGCGCGAGACCGTCGAAGAGCTTGCCGGCGTCCTCGCCGACGGGAGCGGGCGTGATGACGGGGCCGAAGAAGCCGGTGCCGTCGATCGCGACCACGGGCGTGCCGACCTGGTCGCCGACGAGCTCGAGGGCGGCGTCGTGCGAGGCGCGCAGCAGGTCGTCGACCTCGTCGGTCGCGCCGACGGCGGCGAGCTCGGCGGGCAGGCCGACCTCGGCGAGGGACTCGGCGACGATCGCGGCGGTGTCCTTGCGGCCCTGGGTGTGCCGGCGGGTGCCCATGGCGTCGTAGAGCGGCTTGAGGACCTCGTCGCCGTGGTCACGGGCCGCGGCGACCAGGACGCGGACGGGCGCCCACGAGTCGTCCATGAGCTGGCGGTACCAGTCGTCGAGGTCGCGGCCCTCGTTGAGGACGGACAGGCTCATGACGCGCCAGCGCACGTCGACGTCGCGCACCGTGCCGACCTCGTCCATCCACCGCGACGTCAGCCACGCCCACGGGCAGGCGGGGTCGAACCAGAAGTCGACGACGGGGCGGGTGGCGGTGACGGTCATGGTGCTCCTCGGTCGCGGGGCGCCTCCGGTGCGGCGGGCCGCTCGCAGTCTCACCCGCGGACCGCCGGCCGCGCACATCCGAGCCGTCCACAGCCCACGCCTCGGACACGCCGTCCCCGCCAGGACCGATGCACAGGTGGGACCCGGCCGGTCGTACGGTCGCGCGTGCGATGATCGTGCGCGGCCACGAGCCGCCATCACCCCGAATGGAGAGCCAGCGTGCCCGCTGAGAACCTCACCCGTGCCGAGGCGCGTGAGCGCGCCGCGCTCGTCGCCCCGCAGTCGTACGACGTCACGCTCGACCTGACGACCGGCCCCACGACGTTCGCGTCGCGGACCGTGCTCCGGTTCACCGCGACGCCCGGGGCGAGCACGTTCGTCGACCTCGTCGCCCCGACGGTGCACGAGGTCACCCTGAACGGCCGTGCGCTCGACGTCGCCGACGTGTTCGCGGACTCGCGGATCCGGCTCGACGACCTCGCGGACGACAACGAGCTCGTCGTCGTCGCGGACGCCGCGTACATGAACACCGGCGAGGGCCTGCACCGGTTCGTCGACCCCGTCGACGACGAGGTGTACCTGTACTCCCAGTTCGAGGTCGCCGACTCGCGCCGCGTCTTCGCGGTGTTCGAGCAGCCGGACCTCAAGGCGACCTTCACGTTCACCGTGACCGCGCCCGCGCACTGGACGGTGGTGTCCAACTACCCGCAGGTCGGCGAGCCCGAGCCGGTCGAGGGGGGCGTCAACCGCAACGGCGGCGTCGACAAGGGCACCGCGACGTGGCGCTTCGAGACGACCCCGCGCATCTCGTCGTACATCACGGCGGTCGTCGCCGGGCCGTACCACGGCGAGCACGGCGAGCTGACGAGCAGCGACGGCCGGACGATCCCGCTCGGCGTGTACGTGCGCGGCTCGCTCGCGGAGCACCTCGACACGGACAACATCCTCGACATCACGCGCGCGGGCTTCGCGTTCTTCGAGGAGAAGTTCGGCGTCGCGTACCCGTTCGCCAAGTACGACCAGCTCTTCGTGCCCGAGTTCAACGCGGGCGCCATGGAGAACGCGGGCGCGGTGACGTTCCTCGAGTCGTACGTCTTCCGCTCCAAGGTCCCCGAGGCGACGATCGAGCGCCGTGCGGTGACGATCCTGCACGAGCTCGCGCACATGTGGTTCGGCGACCTCGTCACCATGCGCTGGTGGGACGACCTGTGGCTCAACGAGTCGTTCGCCGAGTACGTCTCGACCCTCGCGACCGCCGAGGCCACGGCGTGGACCAGCGCGTGGACCACGTTCTCCTCGCTCGAGAAGAACTGGGCCTACCGCCAGGACCAGCTGCCGTCCACGCACCCGATCGTCGCGGACATGCGCGACCTCGAGGACGTCGAGGTCAACTTCGACGGCATCACCTACGCCAAGGGCGCGAGCGTGCTCAAGCAGCTCGTGGCGTGGGTCGGCCAGGACGAGTTCTTCGCCGGGGTGCGCGCCTACTTCGCGAAGCACGCGTGGGGCAACACCGAGCTGCGCGACCTGCTGACCGAGCTCGAGACGACGAGCGGCCGCGACCTGTCCGCCTGGTCGGCGCTGTGGCTCGAGAAGGCCGGCGTCACGCTGCTGCGCCCCGCGGTCGAGACCGACGAGGACGGCACGATCACGTCGTTCGCGGTCCTCCAGGAGGTCCCCGCCGAGCACCCCGTCCAGCGGCCGCACCGCCTGGCGATCGGCGGCTACGACCTCGACGAGGCGACCGGCCGGCTGGTGCGCACGCTGCAGCTCGAGCTCGACGTCGACGGGCCGCGCACCGAGGTGCCCCAGCTCGTCGGGCAGCGTCGACCGGCCCTCGTGCTGGTCAACGACGAGGACCTGGCATACGCGAAGGTCCGTCTGGACGACGCCTCGCTCGCCACGGCCATCGAGCACCTCGGGGCGTTCGACGACTCGCTCCCCCGCACGCTCGTCTGGACGGCGGCGTGGGACGCGACGCGCGACGGCGAGACGCCGGCCCGCGACTTCGTCGACCTGGTGCTCGGCAACATCCTCCACGAGACCGACTCCTCCGTCGTGCTCGTGCTGCTGCGCCAGCTCACGGTCGCGCTCGACCTGTACGTCGCGCCCGAGCACCGTGCGGCGACCGCCGTGTCCGCCGCCGACCGGCTGCTCGACCTGGCCCGCGCCGCGGACGCCGGCTCGGACAGCCAGCTGCAGCTCGTCAAGGCCTTCGCGGCCCGGGCGGAGACGTCCGCGCAGCTCGACGCCGTCGCGGACCTCCTGGACGGCCGTGCGACGCTCGACGGCCTGACGATCGACACCGACCTGCGCTGGGAGCTGCTCACCTCGCTCGTCACCGGCGGCCGCGCCGCCGAGACGGACATCGCGGTGCAGCTCGCGGCCGACCCCACGGCGACCGGCCAGCGTGCCGCCGCCGCGGCCCGCGCGGCCCTCCCGACGCCGGAGGCCAAGGCCGCCGCGTGGGCGGCCGTCGTGGACGGCGACGACCTGCCGAACGCGATCCAGGCGGCGACGATCGCCGGCTTCGGGCGCGTGCACGACCGCGGCCTGCTCGTGCCGTTCGTCGAGCCGTACTTCGCGGCGCTCACGTCGGTCTGGGCCGACAAGACGAACGAGATGGCGCAGAACATCGTGCTGGGCCTCTACCCGACCGACCTGGCCGACGACGCGCGCGTCGACGTGCTCGGGGCGACGGACGCGTGGGAGACGGCCCAGGCGGACGCCGCTCCGGCGCTGCGCCGCCTCGTCGCCGAGAACCGCGACGGGGTGCGTCGTGCGCTCGCCGCGCAGGAGACGGACCGCCGCCGCGACTGACGGGTCCGGGTGGTCCGGCCGCGACACCGGCCGGACCACCCGCCCGGGTCATCCCGTCGGGAGCACCCCGTAGGGGACCACCGGCCGGGCCCACGCGCACCGCGCGCCCGGCTCAGGCCTCCGGCTCCCCGGGGCAGGGCGGGTCGGGCGGGACGAGCGTCGCGAGCCAGCGCCGCGCCTCGCGCGGGTGCCGCAGCCGGATCACGCGCACGCGCCCGGTGGCGGCCAGGTCGGCGTACGACTGCCGGTAGTGCCGGTGCTGGGTCCACGCCCACAGCACGATGTTCTGGTCCGGCTCCCGGCGCAGCAGGTTGCGCAGCGTCTCGCGGTTGCCGTGCCACAGCTCCTGGCGCAGGACGCCGCGGCGCAGCGTGCGCGTCACGACGCGGCCCATGACGACGCGACGCGGGTAGTCGAGCCACACCACGGCGTCCGCGTCGTCGAGGAGCCCCTGGCGCACGGAGTTCCAGTTGCCGTCGGCGACCCACCCCGCCCGCGCGGCGGGTGACGCGAGGAGGTCGCGCAGGAGGCCCCGCGCCTCCTCGGGGTCGCGCTTCGTCCACCCCTCGGCCCAGAAGACCGCGTCGAGCTCGACGTGCGCGGCGCCGAGGCGTCCGGCCGCGGCCCGCGCCAGGGTGGTCTTGCCGGAGCCGCTGTTGCCGACCACCCGCAGCCGTCGGAGCACGGGAGGAGGCATCAGGCGATCGTGCCACGTCGGTGCACTCCGGCGCTGGGGCGTCGGTGCACGTGGGAGGGACAGGCCCCGCTCAGCGCCGGTGCAGGTGGCAGGCTCAGGGTGCCGGGACAGGCGGGGTCAGCGGCCCTCGTTCATGACGATCGCGAGCGAGTGCAGCCGCGCGTTGGTGAACAGGTCGTCGACGAGCACGACCTGTCCCCCGCTGTCGGCGAGCGGCACCTTCCAGTTCGGGTACTCCCGGTCCGTTCCCGGCTGGTTCTGGGCGCGCCGCTCGCCCACCGCGTCGGCCAGCGAGACGCCGACGAGGACCGACGGCGTCGCGAGGACGTACCGGTGCAGCGCCTCGACGATCTCCCGCTCCGAGGGGTCCGTGCCGAGCAGGTCGCGGGCGCGCAGCGCGTCGAGCATGCGGTCGCGCTCGGCGGCGGCGGCGGCCCGCACGGTCGCGACGGGCTCGGTGAGCAGGCCCAGCCGGTCCCGGATCGCGACGTGCTCCCCCGCGAGGTACCCGGCGGTCGGGGGCAGGTCGTGGGTCGTGACGGTCGCGAGCACGAGGTCCCGGTAGTGCTCGGGGGCGAGCGGGTCGCCGTTCATGTCGCGCTCGAACCACAGCACGGACGTGCCGAGGATGCCGCGCTCCGACAGGTAGTCGCGGACCCACGGCTCGACGACGCCGAGGTCCTCGCCGATGACGACGGCCCCGGCGCGGTGCGCCTCGAGCGCGAGGATGCCGACGAGCGCCTCGTGGTCGTAGCGGACGTACGCGCCCTCGGACGGCGACGCGCCGTCCGGCACCCACCACAGCCGGAACAGGCCGAGCACGTGGTCGATGCGGATCGCGCCCGCGTGCCGCAGGACGGTGCGCAGCATGTCGCGGTACGGGCGGTAGGCGGCGCGCGCGAGGGCGTCGGGCTGCCACGGCGGCTGCGACCAGTTCTGGCCCTGCTGGTTGTACATGTCGGGCGGGGCACCGACGCCCGCGCCGCGCGCCAGCACGTCGCCGAGCGCCCACACGTCGGCGCCCTGCGGGTGCACCCCGACGGCGAGGTCGTGCATGATCCCGACCGTCATGCCGTTGTCGAGCGCGGCGCGGTGCGCGGCCGCGAGCTGCTCGTCCGCGACCCACTGCAGCCACCGGTGGAACGCGACGCGGTCGGCGAGCTCGTCGCGAGCCTGCGCGACGGCGTCCGACGACGGGTCGAGCAGGTCGGCGGGCCACGTGCGCGTGTCCGCGCCGTGCTTCTCCGCGAGCGCGCACCACAGCGCGAAGGTCTCCAGGCCGGGGCCCTGCTCGGCGACGAACGCGTCGAGGTCGGCCTGGCGGGCCGCGGGCAGCGGGTAGGCGAAGACGACCTCGAGCGCGGACCGCTTGGCGGTCCAGGCGACGTCGCGGTCGATCGGCCCCGGGTCGGTGTCGAGCGCGACCGCGACCTCGCCCGCCCACTCGACGAGCGTGCGGTCCGCGGCCGTGAGGTAGGCCGCCTCGGGGACCTCCTCGACGCGGACGTAGAGCGGGTTGACGAACCGGCGCGTCGTCGGCAGGTAGGGCGACGGCGTCAGCGGGACCTGGGGCTCCGCGGCGTGCAGCGGGTTGATGAGCAGGAAGTCGGCGCCCATCCGCGCGGTCAGCGCCCCCAGGTCGGCGAGGTCCGCGAGGTCCCCGACGCCCCACGAGCGCCGCGAGCGCACCGAGTAGAGCTGCGCCATGACGCCCCAGGCGCGCTCCCCGTCGAGCGCCTCCGGGAGCTCCAGGCGGTCGGGCGTGACGACGACCGGGCTGCGGCCGTGCGCGCTCGGTCCCTCGGCGTGCAGCTCGTGCCAGCCGAGCGGGAGGTCGGCGGGGAGGGTGAATGTCGCGCGGCCGACCAGCCGTCCGTCGACCTGGCGCGGCGGCACGGGCACGTCGGCCTGCGTGAGCTCGCGCCGTCCGCCGCCCGCCTCCGGGTCGAGCTCGAGCCAGACCTCGACGGGGTCCTCGTGGGTGACGTGCACGGGGACGTGCGCGTGCCGGCCCTCGCGGACGACGACCACGGGCGGCAGGGTGCGCCGCCAGGGCGAGTCCTCCCGGTGCGCGAGCGCGAGCCGGATCCGCTCGGGCGACGACGCGTCGACGCCGAGCGCCGCGAGGACGCCCTGCAGGGTGCCGGCCGACGCCATCTTGTGCTGACCGTCGAACCCCCAGTAGTCCGGGGTGATGTCGTAGGCCGCCGCGAGGCGCAGCAAGGCGTCGGACGCATGCTGCGAGTCGTGAGCCACGCCACGATCCTGCCAGAGCCTCCGGGCGGACCGCAGGACCAGCGCGCGTGGCGCCCGACCAGCGGCGACGCCCGGACGCGCCCGGACGCGCCCGTCTCGCGCCCCGCCCGGCGCCACGCGGCGAGGCGCGGGGGTGGCGTCGTAGCCTTGCGGACCATGACCGTCCCCGCCCTGCGTCCCTACCCGTCCGCCCGCACGCTCGACCTGGTCGAGGACCTGCACGGTCACCGCGTCGCCGACCCGTACCGCTGGCTGGAGGACGCCGACGACGCCGAGACGCAGGCGTGGTCGGCGGAGCAGGACGCGCTGTACGGCGAGTACCGGCAGGCCCTGACCGCCCGGCTCGGCGACGGGCCGTGGTCGACCGGGCGGCTCACCGGCCGGCTGCGGGCGCTGCTCGGCGCGGGTGTCGTGGGTCCGCCGGCCTGGCGGGGCGAGCGGTACTTCTTCTCGCGGCGCACGGGTGAGCAGGAGCACGCGGTCGTCCTGGTCTCGGAGCCCGACCCCGACACCCCGGGCGGGCGCCGCGAGCGGGTGCTGGTCGACCCCGTCGCGCTCGACCCGGCGGGCACCACGACGCTCGACGCGTGGCAGCCGTCGAAGGAGGGCGACCTGCTCGCGTACCAGGTGTCGCACGGCGGGACCGAGGAGAGCGTGCTGCACGTCCTCGACGTCCGCACGGGCGAGCTCGTCGACGGGCCCGTCGACCGGGCGCGCTACTCGCCCGTCGCGTGGCTCCCGGGCGGCGAGGCGTTCTTCTACGTGCGGCGGCTCGCGCCGGACCTGGTGCCGGCCGACGAGCAGCAGTACCACCGGCGCGTCTGGCTGCACCGCGTCGGCACGTCGGTCGACGCCGACGTCCAGGTGTTCGGCGACGGGCTCGACCTGACGAACTACTACGGGGTGTCGGTGTCCCGCGACGGGCGCTGGCTGATCGTGTCCGCCTCCGCGGGGACGGCGCCGCGCACGGACGTGTGGATCGCCGACCTGACCGCCTCGGGCGGCCTGGAAGACCCGACGTTCGTCGAGGTCGCCGTCGGGCTCGACGCCCAGACGGGCGTGTGGGTGGGCCGCGACGGCCGCCTGTACGTGCACACCGACCTCGACGCCCCGCGCGGGCGGCTCGCGGTCACGGACCCGACGAGCCCGGGCGTCCCGCACTGGCGGACGCTGCTCGCCGAGGACGGCACGGCCGTCCTGGAGGACGTCGCGTTCACCGACGGCGGTGGCGACGACCGCACGCCGACGCTGCTCGTGGCGTCGTGGCGGCGGCACGCCGTCTCCGAGATCACCCTGCACGACCCGGCGACAGGCGAGGCGCTGGCCGACGGGGTCACCCTGCCCGGACTCGGCTCGGTGTCGGGGCTGGTCACGCGCCCGGACGGCGGGCCGGACGTGTGGTTCTCCTACACCGACCACACGACGGTGCCGAGCGTGCAGCGGTTCGACGCCGCGACGCGCGCCACGACCCTGTGGGCCGCGCCGCCCGGGACCGTCGCCGACGTGCCCGCCGTGCGGGCGACGCAGGTCGAGGTGACGAGCGCCGACGGCACCGTCGTCCGCGCGTTCGTGCTGGCCCGCACCGACACGGTCGACGCCGACGGCCGCCCCCTCGCCCCCGCGCCCGCGATTGTGTACGGCTACGGCGGCTTCCAGATCTCCCTGGACCCCGCGTACTCCGCGGCGACGCTCGCGTGGGTCGAGGCCGGTGGCGTGTACGTCGTCGCGAACCTGCGCGGCGGCGGCGAGGAGGGCGAGGAGTGGCACCGCGCGGGCATGCGCGGCCACAAGCAGAACGTGTTCGACGACTTCCACGCGGTCGCGGAGCACCTCGTCGCGCACGGCTGGACGACCCCCGACCGGCTGGCCTGCTGGGGCGGGTCCAACGGCGGCCTGCTCGTCGGCGCCGCGCTCACGCAGCGACCCGACCTGTTCGCCGCCGTCGTGTGCTCCGCACCGCTGCTCGACATGGTGCGCTACCAGCGCTTCGGCCTGGGCGTCACGTGGAGCGAGGAGTACGGCGACGCCGACACCCCCGTCGAGCTCGGCTGGCTGCTCGGCTACTCGCCGTACCACCGGGTCGTCCCCGGCACCGCGTACCCGTCGACGCTGTTCACGGTGTTCGAGGGCGACACGCGCGTCGACCCGCTGCACGCGCGCAAGCTCGCCGCGGCGCTGCAGGCCGCGACGTCCACCGACGTCCACGACGCCCCGGTGCTGGTCCGCCGCGAGGTGGGTGTCGGGCACGGCGCGCGCGCCCTGTCCCGGTCGGTCGCGCTGACCGTCGAGCAGCTGCAGTTCGTCGCCGACCGCACGGGGGCCGCCCGATGACGCCGCTCGCCGCCCGGGTCGCCGCCGCCGCGACGCCGTCCCCGTCGCCCGAGATCCTCGGCCCCGACGACAAGACCTCCCCCAACGCGTGGCTCGAGTGGTTCCTGGGCCTGCCGCTGCGGATCCTCATCATCGTCGCGGTCGGCTCGCTGTCGCTCGCGCTGCTGCGGCGCGCGATCCGGGGGGTCACCGACCACATCGCCGACGGCACCCCGTGGTTCCAGCGCGGCGTCATGCGGCCGCTCGGCGAGTCGGACGTCGCCCGGACGCTGCTCACGTCCGCCGACCCGCTCGCCACGGCCCGGCGCGCGCAGCGGGCCCGCACGCTCGGGTCGGTGCTGCGCTCGACCGCCACGATCGTCGTGGGCACGATCATGGTGCTGCTCGTCCTGGCCGAGCTCGGCGTCAACATCGCGCCGTTCATCGCGTCCGCCGGGATCGTGGGCGTCGCCCTCGGCTTCGGTGCGCAGAGCCTGGTCAAGGACTTCCTCACGGGCATGTTCATGCTGCTCGAGGACCAGTACGGCGTCGGGGACGTCGTCGACGTCGGGCCCGCGACGGGCGTCGTCGAGGCCGTGTCCCTGCGCGTGACGAAGATCCGCGACTCCGACGGCACCCTCTGGTACGTGCCCAACGGGTCGATGCTGCGCGTCGGCAACAAGACGCAGGGCTGGGCGACCGCGGTCGTCGAGGTCGACGTCGACTACTTCGCCGACCTGGACCAGGTGCGCGCGCTGCTCCACGACGCCGCCGACGAGGTCGCGGCCGACGCGCTGCTCGGTGCGCAGCTGCAGGGCGCCGCGACCATCGAGGGCATCGAGAAGCTCAGCGCCGACGCCATCACGCTGCGGCTCAAGGTCCGCACGTCACCGGCGATGCAGTGGGACGTCGCCCGGGCGCTGCGCACCGCGACGCGCGCCGCCCTGGAGCGGGCCGACGTGCCGCTCGCGGGGCAGCGCGACCTGCTCAAGGCGCACCGCGAGGCCGAGGCGGGGATCGTCGCAGCCGCCGCGCCGCAGGAGGGCACGCCCACCGAGCCGACGCCCGACGACGCGGCCGAGCACGGGACGGGTGCGACGGACGCGACCGCAGCACACGTGGACGGGACGACGACGGCCAGCGCCCGCGACCCGCACGACACCCCCGTGCACGACGTCGTCGAGCAGCGGGACGCGCGCCGGGCCGCACCGCCCGGGGACTCCGTCTAGCAGCCGGGGACCGGCCAGGAGCGCGTGGCCCGTCGTCGGCGTCGACGTCGGGCCCGCGCGCTCAGCGCAGCGACTCGAGCTCGGCCGCGAGGTTGTCGGCCTCCGGGCCGACGATGACCTGGACGATGTGCCCGGACCGCACGACGCCGAACGCACCGCTCGCCTTGAGCGCCGCCTCGTCGACGAGGTGGGCGTCGCTGACCTCCACGCGCAGCCGCGTGATGCACGGCTCCAGGTCGACGACGTTCCCGTCACCGCCCAGCGCAGCGAGGATCTGCTCTGCCTTGCTCATGGAACTCCCCACGTCACGGGCGCCGGCCGGTCGGCGCGCGACGCCAGCCTAACCCCGACGGGCTCTGCGGACCGGCGCGTGTCCGCTGGCGGTCGGGCACCCCGACGGACGACACTGCCGTGTCACGTCGACGAGGAGGTCGTCCGCCCGTGAGCCCGCAGCCGTCCGTGGTGGTCCCCGGCATCGGTGTCAGCCCCGGCCGTGCCGTCGGGCCCGCCGCCTTCCTGCCCGAGCCGGTCGCCGAGCCGCCGTCGGGCCGTCGCCTGCCGCCCGGCACGGACTACGCCGCGCAGGCCGCGCTGGTCGCCGCAGCGTCGGGACGCGTGCACGCGGCACTGGAGGTCGCAGCGGCGCGGGCCGACGGCGAGAGCGCCGACCTGCTGCACGCGACCGCCGCGATCGCCGCCGACCCGACGCTTGTCGCCGACGCCGAGCAGCGCGTGCTGGCCGACCGGCTGGTGCCCGAGCGGGCCGTGTGGGAGGCGGCGGAGTCCGTCGCCGCGCAGTTCGAGGCCCTCGGCGGGCTGTTCGCCGAGCGCGTCCGCGACATCGAGGACGTCCGCGACCGCCTCGTCGCCGAGCTCACCGGTCGCCCCGCCCCGGGCCTGCCGGAGCGGGACCACCCGTACGTCCTGGTCGCGACCGACATCGCGCCCGCGCTCGTCGCGACGCTCGACCCGGCGCAGGTGCTCGGCATCGTCACCGGCGCGGGCGGACCGACGTCGCACACCGCGATCCTCGCGCGCGCGCGCGGGATCACCGCCGTCGTCGCGGCGCGAGGCGTCGAGGACGCCGTCGCCGAGGGCGACCTCGTGCTGGTCGACGGCGGCGCCGGGACGGTGACCGTCGGCCCGGACGACGCGCAGGTCGCCGCCGCCCGCGCCCTGGCCGCGCAGGTGCGCACGTTCGACGGGCACGGCCGCACCGCGGACGGGCACCGCGTCGAGCTGCTCGCCAACGTCGGCAGCCCGGCGGACGCGCTCGACGCCGCCGCGCAGGGCGCCGAGGGCGTCGGGCTGTTCCGGACCGAGTTCGCGTTCCTCGACCGCGAGGAGGCGCCCGACGTCGACGAGCAGGTGGCCGCGTACCGGCAGGTGCTCGCCGCTTTCCCCGGCCGCAAGGTCGTCGTGCGCACGCTCGACGCGGGCGCCGACAAGCCGCTGCCGTTCCTCGCCGGCGAGCCGGAGGCCAACCCCGCGCTCGGCGTGCGCGGGCTGCGCACCGCGGTCGCGCACCCCGAGGTCCTCGAGGACCAGCTCACCGCGATCGCCCGCGCCGCCGCCGCGCAGGACGCCGACGTGTGGGTCATGGCGCCCATGGTGTCCACCGTCGACGAGGCCCAGGAGTTCGTCGCCGCGTGCACGCGGCACGGGCTCGGCACGGCCGGGGTCATGGTCGAGGTGCCGAGCGCCGCGCTGCTCGCCGGGCCGATCCTCGCGCACGCCGCGTTCGCGAGCATCGGCACGAACGACCTCACGCAGTACACGATGGCCGCCGACCGCGTCCTCGGGTCGGTCGCGCACCTGTCGTACGCGTGGCAGCCCGCCGTGCTGCACCTCGTCGCCGCGACGTGCCGGGGCGGTGCGCAGCAGGGGCGGCCCGTCGGCGTGTGCGGGGAGGCCGCCGCGGTGCCCGCGCTGGCCGTCGTCCTCGTCGGGCTCGGCGTCACGTCGCTGTCGATGACCCCGCGAGCCCTGCCCGACGTCGCCGCCGTCCTCGCCGCCACGACGCTCGACGAGTGCCGCCGGCTCGCCACGCTCGCCCTGGCCGCGAGCACCGCCGCCGACGCGCAGGACGTCGTCCGCGCCGGGCTCCCCGTGCTCGCCGACCTCGGGCTGTGACGCCCGTCGCGCAGGCCCGGCCGGCGCCCGCGCGCGTGTGAGGATGGGCGGGTGACCGACTCGTTCTACGACGCCGTCGGCGGCCACGACACCTTCGTCCGGCTCGTCGACGAGTTCTACAAGGGCGTCGCCGACGACCCGGTGCTGCGCCCCATGTACCCCGACGAGCAGCTCGGCCCCGCCGCCGAGCGCCTCACGATGTTCCTCGAGCAGTACTGGGGCGGGCCCACGACGTACGGCGAGCAGCGCGGCCACCCGCGCCTGCGGATGCGGCACGCGCCGTTCAAGGTCAACCCGGACGCGCGCGACCGCTGGCTCCTGCACATGCGCACCGCCGTCGACTCCCTCGACCTCGCCCCGCTGCACCGGGCCGAGCTGTGGGACTACCTGGAGCGAGCGGCCCACTCGCTGCTCAACACGTTCGAGGACTAGGCCGCCTGCGCCGTCGACGACGGGGTTCCGTGGCACGCTTCGGGGCATGAGCGACGCCCCCGCGAACCCCACGGCCCAGGTCCTCGACGCGCTCGACCTGACGCCCGACGGCACGACACCGGACCTGTTCGAGGGGCGCAGCCTCCCCCAGCCCAACGGGCGGGTGTTCGGCGGTCAGGTCCTCGCGCAGGCGCTCCTCGCCGCCGGACGGACGGTCGAGGACGGGCGGCTGCCGCACTCGCTGCACGGGTACTTCCTGCGCGCGGGCGTCGTCACCGAGCCCATCACGTTCGCCGTCGAGCGGCTGCGCGACGGGCGGTCGTTCACCGCGCGACACACGCACGCGCTCCAGGGCGGCGAGCCGATCCTGTCGATGATCGCGTCGTTCCAGGTCGAGCAGGACGGCGTCGACTACGCCGACCCCGTGCCCGACGGCATCCCCGGCCCGGACGACGTGCCCTCCGCGCTCGACCTGCTCGGACGCATCGACCACCCCGTCGCGAAGTTCTGGTCGCAGGAGTCGGCGTTCGACGTGCGGCACGTCGGCGGGTCGATCTACCTGGACCGTGCCGCGGAGGTCACCGGGCAGCAGCAGGTGTGGTTCCGCTCGCGCGGCGCGCTGCCCGACGACCAGCTGCTGCACCGCGCGCTGCTGGCGTACGCGTGCGACCAGGTCATGCTCGAGCCCGTGCTGCGGCGGGCGGGACGGTCGTGGGCGACGCGCGGGATGTCGATCGCGAGCCTCGACCACGCGATGTGGTGGCACCGGGACGTGCGCGTCGACGACTGGCTGCTGTACGTCCAGACGTCGCCGAGCGCGCAGGGCGGCCGCGGGCTGGGGGCAGCTCGGGTGTTCACGCGCGACGGGGCGCTCGTCGCGTCGATCGCGCAGGAGGGCATGGTGCGCTTCCCGGACGCGTGACCCCGGTGGCGGCGGACGGGTGACGCACGACGCCGGACGCCGCTCGCCGGGCGGGCCGTGACGCGCCGGGTGACACTTCCGGGCATGGCACGACTGCGCCGCGTCCGCATCGACGCCCCCGGCTGGACGCGACGGCGCGCGGGCAAGGGCTTCGTCTACCTGGACGTCGAGCGCGTCCGGATCACGCAGGACGAGCACCTGGAGCGCATCGTCGGCCTCGCGATCCCGCCCGCGTGGCAGGACGTGTGGATCAGCCCGTGGCCGCACGGGCACATCCAGGCGGCCGGGCTCGACGACGCCCGGCGGCGGCAGTACCTGTACCACGCGCAGTGGCGGCTGCGGCGCGACCGCCTCAAGCACGACCACGTGCTCGACGTCGCGCGGCGGCTGCCCGCGGCACGCCGCCAGGTCGAGCGCGACCTCGCGCTGCCCGGCATGCCCAAGGAGAAGGTGCTCGCGCTCGCGTTCCGGCTGCTCGACCTCGCCTACCTGCGCGTCGGCGGTGAGGGGTACGCGCAGAAGCACGGCTCGTACGGGCTGGCGACGCTGCGCAAGGACCACGTGCGCGTGCTCGCGCCCGCGTCGGACGACGACCCCGGCCGCGTGCACCTGCACTTCCCCGCGAAGTCGGGCCAGATCCGGGACACCGTCGTCGAGGACGACGTCGTGGCCGACCTGGTGCGCACGCTGGTGCGCCGCCGTGACGACACCGACGACCTGCTGGCGTGGCGCGACGACGACGGGACGTGGCACGACGTCACGAGCGTCGACGTGGGCCAGTACGTCAAGGCGCGGCTCGGCGACGACGCGACCGCGAAGGACTTCCGCACGTGGCACGCGACCGTCCTCGCCGCGCGCGGCCTCGCGGCCGCCGGTCCCCCGCCGCACAGCGACCGCGCGCGCCGCAAGGTCGTCGCGGACGTCGTGCGGGCGGTCGCGGACGAGCTCGGGAACACCCCGGCGGTGTGCCGGGCGTCGTACGTGGACCCGCGCGTCGTCGACCTGTGGGCGCAGGGCGAGACGATCCGTCCCACGCGGTCGCAGCGGGTCGCCGAGCGGTCGACGCTGCAGCTGCTCGGCGACTGACCGGCGACCGCCGCGCCGTGGCCGGTCCGACGAGCGTCCCGGCCCGCCCCCGGGTGCGGACCGCGCCGACGCCACCCAGACTGCACCGATGAGCGTCGACCCCGCGCAGACCCCGGACTCGCCCGGCCTGACCGAGGCGGACCTCGCGCCCGAGCCGGTCGCCCGCACCCTGCCCGGCCTCGTGCCGGGGACCGGGCCCGACGGGCGGCCGCGACCCGACGCACCGCTCGCCGCCGTCACGGGCGTCACGGGCTACGTCGGCGGCCGGCTCGTGCCCGAGCTCCTCGCCGCGGGGTACCGCGTGCGGGCTCTCGCGCGGTCGCCGCAGCGCCTGCGCGGACGGCCCTGGGTCGACGACGTCGAGCCCGTCGAGGCCGACGCGTCCGACCTCGACCAGATCCGCGCCGCGCTGCAGGGCGTCGACGTCGCCTACTACCTCATCCACTCGCTCGGGTCGGGCCGCACGTTCGAGTCCCTCGACCGGCGCACCGCCCTCACCTTCGCGCAGGCGGCCCGCGAGGCCGGCGTCCGACGCATCGTGTACCTCGGCGGTCTGTACCCCGAGGGCGAGGAGCTGTCGCCGCACCTGGCGTCCCGCACCGAGGTCGGCGAGATCCTGCTGGCGTCGGGCGTCCCGACGACCGTGCTGCGTGCCGCCGTGATCCTCGGCTCGGGGTCGGCGTCGTTCGAGATGATGCGCTACCTCACCGAGCGGCTGCCCGCCATGACGGTCCCGCGGTGGGTCGACAACCGCATCCAGCCCATCGCGATCCGCGACGTCCTGCGCTACCTCGTCGGCGCTGCCGCCATGCCCCGGGAGGTCAGCCGGGGGTTCGACATCGGCGGACCCGACGTCCTCACCTACCGCGACATGATGCAGCGGTACGCGGCCGCCGCAGGGCTGCCCCGGCGGATCGTGGTGGGGGTCGGTGTCCTCACGCCGCGGCTGTCCAGCCTGTGGGTCGCGCTCGTGACGCCGGTGCCCGGCGGGCTCGCGCGGCCGCTGGTCGAGTCGCTCGTGCACGAGGTCGTCTGCGACGAGCACGACATCGCCCGCTGGGTGCCCGACCCGCCCGAGGGGCTCGTCGGGTTCGACCGCGCCGTGCGGCTGGCCCGTCGGCGCGTGCACGACGCCGCCGTCGCGACCCGGTGGTCGTCGGCGGCCGCGCGCGGCGGACCGAGCGACCCCCTGCCGTCCGACCCCGACTGGGCCGGCGGCTCGCTGTACGTCGACGAGCGCCGGGTCACCGTGAACGCGTCCCCCGCCGCGCTGTGGCGTGTGCTGGAGGCCGTCGGCGGCGAGCACGGGTGGTACTCGTGGCGGCTCGCCTGGCGGATCCGGGGGCTCGGCGACCGGCTCGTCGGCGGCCCCGGCCTGCGCCGCGGCCGGCGTGACCCGTGGCGCCTGCTGGTCGACGACGCGGTCGACTTCTGGCGCGTCGAGGAGGTCGAGCCGGGCCGGCTGCTGCGGCTGCGCGCCGAGATGCGGGTGCCGGGCCTGGCGTGGCTCGAGCTCCGGGTCGAAGACGCCGAGGACACCGAGACCACAGCTGCGGGGGGCGGTGCCCGTGGCGACGCGCACGACGACCCGGATCGCCCCGGAACCCCGCACCGGGCGCCGGACGACGACCGTCGACGCCGCCCGCCCGCGGTCTTCGCGCAGCGGGCGCTGTTCCACCCGCGCGGGCTGCTCGGCCAGCTCTACTGGTGGTCCGTCGCGCCGTTCCACGGCGTCGTCTTCGGCGGCATGCAGCGCAACATCGCGCGCGCCGCGGAGCGCGCCGAGCAGGCGCGGACCGACCGTCGGCCCACCTGAACGCCACGGCCGGGGGCGTCGTGCCCCGCGTGTCGGCCGGTCCGCCCTCAGCGCTCGGGGCGGCGGCGGTGCCGCACGGGCTCCTCGACGTACCGCGCCCACGCCGCGCGCTCGGCGTCGCCGAGCCGCCGGGGGCGTCCCGTCGTGGTGTCGACCAGCACGAGCGTCGTCGTCGCGCGCGCGAACACGACGCTGCCGTCGTCGCCCGCGGGGCGGTCACGCACCTCGTAGCAGACGTCCAGGCTCGCGCCACCGAGGTGTCCGAGCCACATCTCGACCAGGACGGGCGAGCGCCGGTAGCCCAGCGGCACCAGGTACTCGATCTCCTGCCGCGCGACCAGCGTCGACGTCTGCGCGCCCGGTCCCGCGTCGAGGACGGCCGTGGGCCACGTGCCGTCGGGCCGCGTGCCGTCCTGCGCCTCCGGGTGCCGCCAGAAGGCCTCGATGCGCGCCTCCTCGAGCAGCCGCAGCATCTCCACGTTGTTGACGTGCGCGTACGCGTCCATGTCGGACCAGCGCAGCTGCACGGGGACCTCGAGCCGAGCCACACGACCTCCTTCGCCGACCGCGATCCTACGAGGCGCGCCGGGCCGTCCGTTCCCTCGTCGGGCCGCCGACCGGTCACGCCGCGGCGCGCGCCGCCGCCTCCCGGCACGCCGACCACGCGGCGAGCTCGTCGACCGTCGGGGACACGACGAGCCGACGGGCGACCTCACGGACGCCCACGCGCAGCCGCTGCCGGACCCGGCCCGCACGCCGCCGCGCCCCGATGCCGGCCAGCACGCGCGACACCAGCGCGAGCAGCACGCCGAGCAGCCCGCCTCCGACCGTGAGGACCGTGGGCCACGGCACCTCGCCCCACGTCGGCGTCGGCGGCTCGGGCAGGCGCAGGTACGCCAGCCCGGCGAGCACGCCGAGCCAGAGCAGCCCCACGCCCGCGACACCGACCAGCGCCCACTGCACCGCGCCCACGACGCGCCACCACCGCGGGTCGCGGGAGCCGGCTGGGGCGGTCGCGACGACCGCCCGGTCCAGGGCGTCGGGCAGCGCGTCACGGTCGACCGCCTCCCGCGCCGCGAGCGTCCACGCGTCGGGCGCACCGGCCGTCGCCTCGTCGAGGTAGTCGCGCACCGCGAGCGACACCAGGGCCCCCGTCGTCGTGGGGGGGTGCGGGATCGACGAGCGACGGGCCGCGGCGACGTCGTCCCGCGCGTCGTCCGGCGCCGCGGACGCACCGCGCACGCCCGGCAGGCGCGTGACCAGCCGACCCGGGTCCGGGCGGCCGAGACCGAGCCGCCGCAGCGGGTCCGCGCGCAGCCGGCCGATCCAGCGCGTGACCGGCCACCCCGTCGAGGCGCGGGCCTCGCGCAGCGC
>NZ_BIMR01000103.1 GCF_004306155.1 Cellulomonas biazotea | reverse complement strand
CCCGGACCCCGCCGGGCAGGACGGAACGACGCACGAGGGCGTCGCCGTCCTGCCCGACGGACTGCTCGGACCCGGGCTGACCCGGGCGGACGAGCGGGAGGTCCAGCGGCACGTCAGGCGTCGGCAGGCTCGGAGGCGGCGGTGTCCGCCGCCTCGTCCGCGCCGTCACCCTCGATGACCGCGTGCAGGGAGAGCTTGCCGCGGGGGTCGATCTCGCCGATCTCGACCTGGACCTTCTGGCCCACGGACAGCACGTCCTCGACGTTCTCGACGCGCTTGCCACCCACGAGCTTGCGGATCTGCGAGATGTGCAGCAGACCGTCCTTGCCCGGCGAGAGCGACACGAACGCGCCGAACGTCGTCGTCTTGACGACGGTGCCGACGAAGCGCTCGCCCACCTCGGGCATGTGCGGGTTGGCGATCGCGTTGATCGCCGCCCGCGCGGCCTCCGCCGACGGACCGTCGGTGGCGCCGATGTAGACCGTGCCGTCGTCCTCGATCGAGATGTCGGCGCCGGTCTCCTCCTGGATCTGGTTGATCATCTTGCCCTTCGGGCCGATGACCTCGCCGATCTTGTCGACCGGGACCTTCACCGTGATGACGCGGGGCGCGAACGGGCTCATCTCGTCCGGGACGTCGATCGCCTCGGCGATGACGTCGAGGATCGCGAGACGCGCCTCCTTGGCCTGCGTCAGCGCGCCACCGAGGACCGAGGCGGGGATGCCGTCGAGCTTGGTGTCGAGCTGGATCGCGGTGACGAACTCGCGCGTGCCGGCGACCTTGAAGTCCATGTCGCCGAACGCGTCCTCGGCGCCGAGGATGTCGGTGAGCGCCGCGTAGCGGGTCTCACCGTCCACCGTGTCGGACACGAGGCCCATCGCGATGCCCGCGACGGGTGCGCGCAGCGGCACGCCGGCGTTGAGCAGCGACAGCGTGCTCGCGCAGACCGAGCCCATGGACGTCGAGCCGTTGGAGCCGAGGGCCTCGGACACCTGGCGGATCGCGTAGGGGAACTCCTCGCGGCTCGGCAGCACGGGCATGAGCGCCCGCTCGGCGAGCGCGCCGTGGCCGATCTCGCGCCGCTTCGGCGAGCCGACGCGGCCCGTCTCACCGGTCGAGTACGGCGGGAAGTTGTAGTTGTGCATGTAGCGCTTGCGCGTCTCCGGGGAGAGCGTGTCGAGCTGCTGCTCCATGCGGAGCATGTTGAGCGTCGTGACGCCGAGGATCTGCGTCTCGCCGCGCTCGAAGATCGCCGAGCCGTGCACGCGGGGCAGGACCTCGACCTCGGCCGACAGCGTGCGGATGTCCCGCAGGCCACGGCCGTCGATGCGGAAGCCGTCCGTGAGGATGCGCTGGCGGATGAGCTTCTTCTGCACCGACCGGTAGGCGGCGGAGAGCTCCTTCTCGCGACCCGCGAACTGCTCGGAGAGCCCGGCCACGACCTCGGCCTTGATCTCGTCGAGGCGGTTCTCACGGGTCTGCTTGTCGGCGATGGACAGCGCCTCGCCCAGCGGGCCGGCGGACGCGGCCTCGACGGCGGCGAACGTGTCGTCCTGGTAGTCCGGGAACGTCGGGAAGACCTGGGTCTCCTTGGCGGCCTTCGCGGCGAGCTCCTGCTGCGCCTGGACGAGGACCTTGATGAACGGCTTCGACGCCTCGAGGCCCTGCGCGACGATCTCCTCGGTGGGCGCGGTCGCGCCCTCCTGGATGAGGTTCCACGACTTCTCGGGCGCCTCCGCCTCGATCATCGCGATCGCGACGTCGTCACCCACGACACGGCCGGCGACGACCATGTCGAACGTCGCGCGCTCACGCTCGGAGTAGCGCGGGAACGCGACCCACTGGCCGTCGACGAGCGCGATGCGCACGCCGCCGACCGGACCCGAGAAGGGCAGGCCGGAGAGCTGCGTCGAGATCGACGCGGCGTTGATCGCGAGCGTGTCGTACGAGTCGTCCGGGTGGATCGCCAGGACGGTGATGACGACCTGGACCTCGTTGCGCAGGCCCTTGACGAACAGGGGGCGCAGCGGGCGGTCGACGAGACGGCAGGCGAGGATCGCCTCGGTCGAGGGACGGCCCTCGCGACGGAAGAACGAGCCGGGGATCTTGCCGGCCGCGTACTGCCGCTCCTCGACGTCGATCGTCAGCGGGAAGAAGTCGAACTGGTCCTTGGGGTGCTTGCCCGCCGTCGTGGCGGCCAGCAGCATCGTGTCGCCGTCCAGGTAGGCGGCGGCGGAGCCGGCGGCCTGCTTGGCCAGGCGGCCCGTCTCGAAGCGGACGGTACGGGTGCCGAAGCGGCCGTTGTCGATGACGGCCTCGGCGAACTGGATCTCGGGACCCTCCACGGGTGCCCTCCTCGTTCTACGAAGGCGCCGGCCGGCCGCGGCGGTCTTCGACCGTGGTCCTCGGAGCCTGGGGCTCCGGGGGCCACTACCGAGGACCGGACGAGCGGGCCGACGCGGTGGATGGTGCAGGTGCTGCGGGTGGTACCGCCGGGTGGTGCGGGGCGGAACCGGGTGAGTCAGGTGGTGCGTGCCCGGCGGGCGCGGTTCAGGGCCGGCCGGGGCGAACATCGGACCAGCCCGGACCCTGTCGCGGGTCCGGGCTGGTCCGGAGGCTCAACGGCGCAGGCCGAGGCGCTCGATGATCGCGCGGTAGCGGTTGATGTCGACCTTCTGCAGGTAGCCGAGCAGGCGGCGACGACGACCGACGAGCAGCAGCAGGCCACGACGGCTGTGGTGGTCGTGCTTGTGCTCCTTGAGGTGCTCCGTCAGGTCCTTGATCCGCTGGGTCAGGACGGCGATCTGCACCTCCGGCGAACCGGTGTCGCCCTCGTGCGTCGCGTACTCGGTCATGATGGCCTGCTTGGTGGCGCTGTCCAGGGACACGGTTCTCCAGGTTGTCTCGTTGCGCGGTGCTCCGGGGCATGTCCACCCGGGCTCTCTCGTTCCGCGGCCGTTCTGACGGCGTCGTCCATCGTACCAGGCCGTACGCCGCGGCCCGCTCAGACGGTCGTGGCCCCGGCGAGGACCACGCGGACGCGCTCGACGTCCTCGTGCATCCGCTCGAGCAGCGCGTCCACGGAGTCGAACCGCAGCGTCGGCCGCAGCCGCTCGACGAGCTCGACGACGACCTGCTCGTCGTACAGGTCGAGGTCGTCGCGGTCCAGCACGTACGCCTCGACGCGTCGCTCGACCCCGTCGAACGTCGGGTTGGTGCCGATCGACACCGCGGCGGGCAGCACCGTGTCGGGCTCCCCCGCGCCCACGGGCGTGCCGTCGGCCCGCAGGACGCGCCGCAGCCACCCCGCGTAGACGCCGTCGGCAGGCACCATGCCCGCGAGGTCGCCGCCCAGGTTGGCCGTCGGGAAGCCGAGCTCGCGGCCGCGCGCGTCGCCGTGCACGACCGTGCCGCGGACGCGGTGCGGGCGGCCGAGCACGCGTGCGGCGCCCACGACGTCGCCCGCCTCGAGCAGCTCGCGGGTCCACGTCGACGACCAGCGTCGGCGCAGCGGGTCGGCCGCATGGTCCTCGGCGCTGCCGGGGTCGGCTGCCTGCGTCGGCGCGACGTCCTCGATGACCTCGACCTCGAAGCCGTGCCGCTCGCCGAGCGCGACCATCGTCGAGAGGTCGCCCGAGTTCTGCCAGCCGAAGCGCACGTCGCGGCCGACCACGACCGTCCGGGCGTGCAGCCCGTCGACGAGGTACCGCTGCACGAACTCCTCGGGCGTCTGCCGCGCGAAGTCGAGCGAGTACGGCAGCAGCAGCACCGCGTCGAGCCCGGTCTCGGCCAGCAGCTCCAGACGGTCCTCGTCGCCCGTGAGCAGCGGCGGCGCGGACTCAGGTCGGTGGACCTGCAGCGGGTGCGGGCTGAACGTCACCGCCACGGCACGGGCGCCGACCGCCCGGGCGTCCGCGCACATGCGCGTGAGGACGCTGACGTGCCCGCGGTGGACACCGTCGAAGTTGCCGATGGTCACGACCGACGGGCCGAACCCGGACGGGACGTCCGTGAGGTCGTTCCAGCGCTGCACAGGGAGGATCATGCCACCGCCCGGCGACCGGGCCCCGCCACGCCCTCCCCTCGGACGGTGCCTATGCTGCCCGGGTGCGGTGGCAGACGTTCGGCGAGACGACGATCTACGACAGCCCCTGGGTGCGCCTGACGACGGTCGACGTCGAGGTCCCGGGGCACGGGCGGATCGACCACCACGTGGTGCGCTACCCCGCGCCGGCGGCCGCGACCGTGGTCCTCGACCCCGCGCGCGGCGTGCTGCTGCTGTGGCGGCACCGCTTCATCACGGACTCGTGGGGCTGGGAGGTCCCGGCGGGGCGCGTCGACCCCGGCGAGACCCCGGCTCAGGCCGCGGCGCGCGAGGTGCTGGAGGAGACCGGCTGGCGCCCGGGGCCGGTCCGCCCGCTGGTCCGCTACGAGGCGGCGCACGGGTCGACCGACCTGGTCTTCCACGCGTTCGTCGCCGACGGCGCCGAGCACGTCGGCGACCCGAGCGACCCGTCGGAGTCCGAGCGGGTCGAGTGGGTGCCGCTGGACGAGGTGCGCCGGCTGGTGACGAGCGGCGCCGTCGTCGACGGGCTGACGCTCACCGCGCTCCTGCGGGTGCTGCTCGACGTCCCTCCGGGAGCGGACCCCGCGACGACCGAGGGGCGCGCGGACCCCCGGGAGACCGCGGACCGCGCCGAGGGCACGGAGCTCGCGGGGCGTTAGGAGCCCGCGGCGGCCAGGACGAGGACCGGCCGCGCCTTGCCGTCGCGGTCGGCGAGCAGCGCGACGAGCGTGCCGTCCGGCGCCACGGCGGCGACCGGGGCGGACGGGGTGCCCGCGACGTCGTCGCACGCGATGCCCTGGCCGTAGGACAGCGCCCGCGCCTCGGGCTCGGTGAGCTCGCGCACGACGAACGCGGCGCGTGCGGCGTCGGTGAGCGGCAGGACGGGCAGCGGCGCGTCCTCGGGCTCGGCGGCGAGCGCGTCGAGCGTCCGTGCGACGTCGAGCCCGAACCCGCCGACCCGCGTCCGGCGCAGCGCGGTCAGGTGGCCGCCGACGCCCAGCGCCGCACCGAGGTCGCGCGCGAGCGCGCGCACGTACGTGCCGGACGAGACGACGACCGTGACGTCGAGGTCCAGCACGCCGGTGCCGTCGGCAACCCCGGGCCGCCGCGCGTGCACGTCGAACCGCGAGACGATGGCGGGCCGGGCGGCCAGCTCGACCTGCTCGCCCGCGCGCACCCGGGCGTAGGCCCGCTCGCCGGCGACCTTGATCGCCGAGACCGAGCTCGGGACCTGCAGGATCGGGCCCGTGAGGGCACCGACCGCCGCGTCGAGGGAGTCCTGGCCGACACCGGTGGCATCGACCGTCGCGACGACCTCACCCTCGGCGTCGTCGGTCGTGGTGGCGACGCCCAGGCGGATCGTCGCGGTGTACTCCTTGTCGGCCCCGACGAGGTACGTGAGCAGCTTGGTCGCGCGCCCGATCCCGAGCACGAGGACGCCGGTGGCCATCGGGTCGAGGGTCCCGGCGTGCCCGACCTTGCGCGTCGCGGCGAGGCGGCGGGTGCGCGCGACGACGTCGTGGCTGGTCCAGCCCTGGGGCTTGTCGACGACGACGAGCCCGTCGGCGGCGGTGGGGCGGCGCGGGCCGGTGGGGGTCGGGCGGCTCACGACAGCGGCGTGAGGTGCTCGAGGGTGCACGCGACGAGGCCGTCCATCCCGGTGTCCTCGCCGGCGTGCCGGTGGGCGTCGACGGCGAGCAGGACGTTGATGAGCATGCCCTGCGCGACGAACAGGCGCGCGTCGTCGTCGGTGCCGCCGGAGCGCTCGCGGAACAGCCGGAACGCCTCGCCGAGCGTGTGCCGGGCGACGCGGCCGACGGCGTCGTCGGCACCGGCGATGAAGCCGTGCATGAGCAGGCGCAGCAGGTCGCGGTCGTCGAGCAGCCCGACGTAGCCGTCCCCCATCCGCTTGCCGGCGTCGTCGCCTGCGGGGACGGCGCTGAGCGTCGCGAGGACCTGGTCGCTGGCCTGCTGGTACGCCGCGAGGAAGAGCTCGCGCTTGGAGCCGAAGAGGCGCACGACGTAGGGCTGCGAGACGCCGGCCGCGCGGGCGACCTCGTCGGTGCTGGCGGCGTACCCGCCCTCGGCGAAGACGCGGCGGGCGGCGGCGAGGATCTGCTCGCGCCGCTCGGCGCCGGTCATGCGCTGCGGAGCGCTGAGCTGGTCGGTGGTGGACGGCACCTTGACAGGTTATCAGCCGATGCCTACGTTCGTCGCTTGTTAGTAATCACTCAATGCCAACAAGCCGAGGAGCCGTCGTGACCGTCACCGCCTCCGCACCACCCCGGACCGGCGCCGACAGCCCGTCCCCCGCCGTCCGCCGCCCGCACCGGGCCGTCCCCGTGGGCGTCGCGCTCGTCGCCGCGTCCCTGCCGATGTTCATGGCGACGCTCGACAACCTCGTCATGACCACCGCCCTGCCCGTCCTGCAGGTCGAGCTCGGCGCCTCGATCGAGCAGCTCCAGTGGATGGTCAACGCCTACACGCTGTCGTTCGCGAGCCTGATGATCGCCGCCGCGACCCTGGGCGACCGGCTCGGCCGACGCCGCGTCTTCGTCGCCGGCATCGCGGTGTTCGCGCTCGCCTCGATCGCGTCCGCCCTCGCCACGACCGCCGGCACCCTCATCGCCGCGCGCGCCGTCCAGGGCGTCGGCGCGGCCGCGATCATGCCGCTGTCCCTCACCCTGCTCGCCGGCTCGGTGCCCGCCGCACGCCGGGCCATGGCGATCGGCATCTGGGGCGCGGTGTCCGGCCTGGGCGTCGCCCTCGGCCCCGTCATCGGCGGCGCCGTCGTCGACGGCATCGCCTGGCAGGCGATCTTCTGGATCAACGTGCCCGTCGCGATCGTCGCGATCCCGCTCGTCCGCCGGGCCCTGCCCGAGTCGCACGGTCGCCGCCAGCCCCTCGACACGCTCGGCCTGCTCCTGGCCGGCACCGGTGTGCTGTCGACCGTCTGGGCGATCGTGCGCGGCAACGACGACGGCTGGGGCTCCGCGCGCGTCGTCGGCGGCCTCCTGCTCGGCGTCGCCCTGCTCGGCGCGTTCCTGCTCCGCGAGCAGCGCACCGACCACCCGCTCGTCCCGCTGCGCCTGTTCCGCGTCCGCTCGTTCAGCGTCGCGAACGCGACCGCCCTGCTGTTCTCCGTCGGCGTCTTCGGCATCGTGTTCCTGCTGTCGCAGTACCTCCAGGTCGGCCTCGGCTACTCGCCGCTCGAGGCGGGCCTGCGGACGCTGCCCTGGACCGCGGCACCCATGCTCGTCGCCCCGGTCGCCGGGATGCTCGCCCCGCGCCTCGGCGTGCGCCCCCTGCTCACCGCGGGCCTCGCCCTGCAGGCCGCCGGGCTCGCCTGGCAGGGCCTGCTCGTCGGCGGCGACGTCGTCTACACCGACCTCGTGCCCGGCCTCGCGCTCGCCGGCATCGGCATGGGCCTGACGTTCGCGCCCAGCGCGACGGCCGTCCTCGCCGACATGGGCGCGGACGACCACGGCACGGCCAGCTCGGTCAACGCCACCGTCCGCGAGCTCGGCGGCGCGCTCGGCGTGGCCGTCCTCGTCGCCGTCTTCCAGGCCGCCGACGGCGACCTCACCCCTGCGGGCTACACCGCCGGGCTGCAGCCGGCCATGCTCACCGCCGCCGCAGTCGTCGCGGTCGGGGCGGGGCTCGCGCTGCTGATGCCGCGCAGCACCGGCCGCGGGCAGGCCGTCGCCGTGCACTGACGACCCTGACGACACCGCCGACGCGACGACCCCCGCACCGGTCTTCCGGTGCGGGGCTCGTGCGTGCGTGCGTGGGTCAGGCCTGGGCGTCGCCCTCGTCGTCCTCGGCGGGACGACGGTACGGGTCCGACTCCCCCGCGTACGACGCCGCGGCTGCCAATGCCGCCACCTCCGCGTCACGACGCTGCGCCTCGATGAGCGCGGCGTCCAGGTGCGCGGCCGTGTCGGGCACCGCGTCCAGGTGGAACGCGAGCGTCGGCGTGAGCCGGATGCCGGTCTGCTTGCCGACCTCCGAGCGGATGATGCCCTTGGCGCTCTCGAGCGCCTTCGCGCTCTCGGTGCGGGCCTCGTCGTCGCCGTAGACCGTGTAGAACACGTCCGCGTGCTGCAGGTCGCCCGTCACGCGCACGTCGGTGACGGTGACGAACCCGAGCCGCGGGTCCTTGATGCGCGTGTCGAGCATCTGCGCGACGACCTGCTGGATCCGTTCCGCCAGCTTCCTGGCACGAGCGGTGTCAGCCATGCGACACGTCCCTTCTCTCTCAGACTTCCAGCGAGAAGCCTCGCAAGGAAACGAACGGAGGGCTCGACGAAGGATCAGGCGCGCGGCTTCTCGCGCATCTCCCACGTCTCGATGACGTCCTCGACCTGCAGGTCGTTGAACGACCCGAGACCGATACCGCACTCGAAGCCCTCGCGGACCTCGGTGGCGTCGTCCTTGAACCGCTTGAGCGACTCGATCGTGAGGTTGTCCCCGACGACCTTGCCGCCGCGCAGCACGCGGGCCTTCGTGTTCCGGCGGATGAGGCCGGAGCGCACGATGGAACCGGCGATGTTGCCGAACTTGGAGGAGCGGAAGACCTCGCGGATCTCCGCGGAGCCGAGCTGCACCTCCTCGTACTCCGGCTTGAGCATGCCCTTGAGGGCCGCCTCGACGTCGTCGATCGCCTGGTAGATGACCGAGTAGAAGCGCACGTCGACGCCCTCGCGGTCGGCCAGGTCCTCGACGCGCTCCGCGAACTTCACGTTGAAGCCGATGATGATCGCGTTGTCGACCGTCGCCAGGTTGACGTCGTTCTGCGTGATGGCACCCACACCGCGGTGGATGACGCGCAGGTCGACCTCCTCGCCGACGTCGATCTTGAGCAGCGCGTCCTCGAGCGCCTCGACGGCACCCGACACGTCGCCCTTGAGGACGAGGTTGAGGGTCTCGACCTTGCCCTGTGCGAGCGCCTGCGTGAAGTCCTCGAGGCTGATGCGCTTGCGGCGCTTGGCCAGGAGGGCGGCGCGCTCGGCGGCCTCGCGCTTCTCGGCGATCTGACGTGCCGTGCGCTCCTCCGGAGCGACGAGCAGCGTGTCACCGGCGCTCGGCACCGACGCCAGGCCGAGGACCTGGACCGGACGGGCCGGGCCCGCCTCGACGACGGTGTTGCCGTGCTCGTCGAACATCGCCCGGACGCGGCCGTGGGCCGTGCCCGCGACGATCGCGTCGCCGACGCGCAGCGTGCCGGACTGGACCAGCACCGTCGCGACGGCACCGCGGCCCTTGTCGAGGTTCGCCTCGATGGCGACGCCGCGCGCGTCCTTGTCGGGGTTGGCCCGCAGGTCGAGCGCCGCGTCGGCCGTCAGCAGGACGGCCTCGAGGAGCTGGTCGATGCCCATGTTCTGCTTCGCGGACACGTCGACGAACATCGTGTCGCCGCCGTACTCCTCGGCCACCAGGTTGTACTCGGTGAGCTGCTGGCGGATCTTGGCGGGGTTGGCCCCCTCCTTGTCCACCTTGTTGACCGCGACCACGATCGGCACGTTGGCCGCCTGGGCGTGGTTGAGCGCCTCGATCGTCTGGGGCATCACGCCGTCGTCGGCCGCGACCACGAGGATCGCGATGTCCGTGACCTGCGCACCACGGGCACGCATGGCGGTGAACGCCTCGTGACCCGGGGTGTCGATGAACGTGATGGCCCGCTCGTTGCCCTCGTGCTCCTTGGTGACCTGGTAGGCACCGATGTGCTGGGTGATGCCGCCGGCCTCGCCCGCGACGACGTCCGTGGACCGGATGGCGTCGAGGAGCTTGGTCTTGCCGTGGTCGACGTGACCCATGACGGTCACGACCGGCGGGCGCGCCTGCAGGTCGTCGTCGCCCTCGGCCTCGAGCTCGGCGTCCAGGTCGATGTCGAAGGCCCCGAGCAGCTCGCGGTCCTCCTCCTCGGCCGACACCATCTCGATGACGTAGCCCAGCTCCTGGGCCAGCGTGCCGAAGGTGTCCTCGTCGAGCGACTGCGTCGCGGTCGCCATCTCACCGAGGTGGAACAGCACCGTGACGAGCGCCGCCGGGTTGGCGTCGATCTTGTCGGCGAAGTCGTTCAGCGACGAGCCGTGGCGCAGACGGATGACCGTCTTGCCGTTGCCGCGCGGGACGCTGACGCCACCGAGCGACGGGGCCTGCATGGCCTCGAACTCCTGGCGCTTCGCGCGCTTCGACTTCCGCCCGCGGACCGGACGACCGCCGGCACGACCGAACGCGCCCTGGGTCGAGCCGCGACCGGCACCACCGGGACGACCACCGCCGCCACCGGGACGGCCGGCGAAGCCGCCGCCGCCACCGGCACCGGGAGCACCGCCACCGCCGCCGGGACGACCGCCGAAGCCGCCACGACCGCCGCCGCCACCGCCGCCGGGACGACCGGCACCGGCCGGACGCTCACCGGGACGACCGACACCGCTGGACGTGCGGCCCGGCATCATGCCGGGGTTGGGGCGCGGACCACCCGGGCGAGGACCGCCCGGACGGGGGCCGCCGGGGCGGTCGCCCGCCGCGGCCGCGGGGGCCTCGGGACGACGGTCGCCCGGACGGGGCATCCCCTGGGACGGCGCGAACGGGTTGTTGCCCGGACGCGGGCCACCGGGGCGCTGACCGCCCTGGCCGGGACGCTCGCCCTGGCCGGGACGCTCGCCCTGGCGGGGCATGCCCTGCGACGGCGCGAACGGGTTGTTGCCCGGACGAGCGGCCGGACGCGGCGCGGCGGGACGACCGCCGGGAGCGGCGGACGGCGCCTGAGCGCCGGGACGGGCCTGGCCGGGGGCCGGACGCGCCGCGGGGGTCGCC
>NZ_BIMR01000102.1 GCF_004306155.1 Cellulomonas biazotea | reverse complement strand
GCACCGGGCCGGCCCGGCCACGCCGCGGCACCCGCCCGACCCGGCCACGCCGCGGCCGACGGGCGGGTCGTCGACGACGTCGGCGTCGGCCCGTGGCCCGGCGGCCCGGACGCGTGGCCGCGCGTCCCCGGCACCGCCGACCTCGACCCCCGCTACGACCCCGACCTGCTCGCGCACGGCGACCGCCGCAACGTCGTCGACCGGTACCGCTACTGGACGCTCGAGGCGGTCGTCGCGGACCTCGACACGCGCCGGCACCCGTTCCACGTCGCGATCGAGAACTGGCAGCACGACCTCAACATCGGCTCGGTGGTCCGCACCGCGAACGCGTTCCTCGCCGCCGAGGTGCACGTCGTCGGCAACCGCCGCTGGAACCGGCGCGGGGCGATGGTCACCGACCGCTACCAGCACGTCCGCCACCACCCGACGGTCGACGACCTGCTCGCGTGGGCCGCGACGGCGGGACCCGACGGTGCCGCCCTGCCGGTCCTGGGCGTCGACAACCTGCCCGGGTCTGTCGCGCTGGAGGGCTACCCGCTGCCGCGCGCGTGCGTCCTGCTGTTCGGCCAGGAGTCCGTCGGCCTGTCGGACGCCGCGCGCGCCGCCGCCGTCGACGTCCTGCACATCGCCCAGTTCGGCTCGACCCGGTCGATCAACGCGGGTGCCGCCGCGGCGATCGCGATGCACGCGTGGGTCGCCCGGCACGCGGGCCCTCCACCCGCCTGACGGCCCACCCGCCTGACGGCCCACCAGGCTGACCGCCCGCCTTACCGCCAGCCTGACCGCCCGCCTGGCGCGACGACCCGCGACCGGACCGGCGACGACCCGCGTCAGCCCAGCCCGCGGTGCCCCGCCCACAGCCCCGACGCCCGGTCCGCCGCGGCCGCGACGAGCGCCGCGAGCTCGGGCCGGTCGGGCACGCGGAACGACACGTACGCGCCGCGCCCACCGGCCACGGGCCGCCCGTACGCCTTCGCGGCGAGGGTCCCGTCGGGCAGCAGCCGCACGTTGAGGGTGAGCAGCCGGAACTCCTCCCCGCGCCGCGAGTCGGTCCACTGCAGGTCCTCGGGGATCGTCACGTTGATGGCGAGCGCGGACACCACGACGTCGTCAGTCCCGGTCATCCGGCCATCGTCGCAGCCCACGGGCCGAGGTCGTCAGCCCGCGCCGAGGTCGTCGGCTGGAACCGGCGACCTCGGCACGGACCAGCGACCTCGACGCGGGCACGACGTCCCGGCCGTGCACGACCGCCACCGGTGTCCGTGGGCAGGACGTCCCGACCGGTCCTTCGTCGAGCAGTGGCAAACTGTGGGCGACACCGCCCTACGAAACGCAGGAGTGCTGCAGATGGCCATCGCCACCCCCGAGGTCTACGCCGAGATGATCGACCGGGCGAAGGCGGGCAAGTTCGCCTACCCGGCCGTGAACATCACGTCGTCCCAGACCGTCACCGCCGCGCTGCAGGGCTTCGCGGAGGCCGAGTCCGACGGCATCATCCAGGTCTCCGTCGGCGGCGCGGAGTACGCGTCCGGCTCGACGGTCAAGGACCGGGTCGCCGGTTCCCTCGCGCTCGCGGCCTACGCCGCCGAGGTCGCCAAGGGCTACGGCATCACCGTCGCGATCCACACCGACCACTGCGTCAAGAAGAACCTCGACTCGTGGGTCCGCCCGCTGCTGCTGCTCGAGGCCGAGCAGGTCAAGGCCGGCAAGAACCCGACGTTCCAGTCGCACATGTTCGACGGCTCGGACATCCCGCTCGAGGAGAACCTCGTCATCGCCGCCGAGCTCCTCGAGCTCTCGCAGGCGGCCCGCACGATCCTCGAGATCGAGGTCGGCGTCGTCGGTGGCGAGGAGGACGGCCACGAGGCCGAGATCAACGAGAAGCTCTACACGACGGCCGAGGACGGCCTCGCGACGGTCCGCGCGCTCGGCGCCGGCGAGAAGGGCCGCTACCTGACGGCCCTCACGTTCGGCAACGTGCACGGCGTCTACAAGCCGGGTGCCGTCAAGCTGCGCCCGTCGATCCTCGCGGACATCCAGAAGGCCGTCGGCGCCGAGGTCGGCAAGGAGTCGCCGTTCGACCTCGTGTTCCACGGTGGCTCGGGCTCGACGGCCGAGGAGATCGCCGAGGCGGTCGACAACGGCGTCATCAAGATGAACATCGACACGGACACGCAGTACGCGTTCAGCCGTCCGGTGGCCGACCACTTCTTCAAGAACTACGACGGCGTCCTGAAGGTCGACGGCGAGGTCGGCAACAAGAAGGCCTACGACCCGCGTGCGTGGGGCAAGCTCGCCGAGGGCGGCATGGCGCAGCGCATCGTCGAGGCGGCGCAGCAGCTCCGCTCGGCGGGCAACCGCATCAGCTGACCCTGCGGTCCTGACGACGACGGGCCCCGCCACTCACGTGGTCGGGGCCCGTCGTCGTTCCGGCGTCCGGTGGTCGGCCGTGCGGTCGCCCGCGGACGTCCGCCCGGCGTGCCGGGGCGTCGCTCAGGGGGTCGGCGTGCCGTCCGCGGGCGCGTCGCCCACCGGCTGGAACGCGCTCTCGTCGTCCTCCTCGACGACGTCGAGCAGCTCGCCGATGCGCGTCACCTCGAGCAGGAACCGCACGGTCGGCGGGACCCGCAGCAGGCGCACGCGGTGCTGGCTGCGGATCGACAGGCGCGCGAGGAACGCGACGCCCGACGAGTCCATGAACGTCACGTGGTGCGCGTCGACCTCGATCGGCAGGCCGACGTGCTCCGCCTCGGCGGTCGCCTCCTGCAGCTCGGGCCCCAGGTCGGCGTCGACCTCGCCCGAGAGCACGATGCGCGTGCGGTCGGTCCCCACGATCACGTGCACCGCCCCGGGTTCACCCACGACCCGGCCTCCCGCGTCGGTCGGGTTCGCCGACTCGTCCGGGATGCTGCTGTTACCGTCGCCCACGGTGCTCCTTCTGGTACTGGCAGTCCACGGGTCTTCGCCGAGGGCCCGACGATTCGCCCGTTCGGCACGCTAGACGATCGGAGGTGGTGGTGGTCAACTCCCACGCTGATCCGGTGTCGACGGCGGGGCCCGCCACGACCGTCGAGCGGACGGTCGACGAGGCCGTCGACCTGCACGCACGAGCGCTCGCCGCGACCGCCGTCCCGATGGCGCTGTTCGAGTCGCGGGACGGGATGCTGTCCGTCGTCTGGGTGAACGACGCGTTCGTGCGGTCGCTCGGGTACGGCGTCGAGGGCGCGCTGGCGCGCGAGCCGGCCGTCCGCCAGGAGCTCGAGCAGGACCCCGTGCGTGCCGGGCAGCTCGCCGCGGCGCTCGCGGCGGGGCAGCCGTTCACGCCGACCTTCTCCCTGGGGCGCGGCGACGGGACCCGGTTCGTGTGCCAGGTCCACCTCGCACCCGTGCCGACCGACGACGGCAGCACGCCCACGTCCTGGGTGGCCGCCTTCCAGGACATGACGGAGCAGCTCTCGCACGACGCGGAGCAGGCGGCGCTGGTCGAGGCGGAGCGGCGCGAGCGGCGCAGCCTGGGCCTCATCGCGCAGGTGTCGGACCTGCTCATGGACGTGGACGACCCGCACGCGCTGCGCGAGATCGCGATGCTGCTGCGGCACGGGGTCGTCGCGTGGGCGGGGTTCTTCCTCAACGACCGCGGCCTGCGGGCTGCCGACGGCGTCGACCCCGCGCACCCGCCGAGCGGCAAGGGGCACCGGCACGGCGGCGACGTCTACCGCCTCGACGGCCGGGCGCCGCGCCCGTCGACGCCCGACGTCGTGCAGCTGCTGCTCGACGGCGACCGTGACCGGCCGGTCGAGATCCAGCTCGACGCGGGCTACCCGCAGAACAGCGCGTCCGCGTGGCTCGCCGAGCACGTGGGCACCGAGGGCTACCGGCCGTCGGGCGGTGGCACGGTGCTGCCGGAGGACCGGCGTGCCGTCGTCTACCCCGTGCCGGGACGTCGGCGCGTCCTGGGCCTGCTCGCGGTCCTGCCGCGCGGCGGCGGCGGGCTGCGGGGCGTCGAGCCGTCGACGACCACGGTCCTCGAGCTGACCGCGCGCCGCGTCGGGCTCGTGCTCGACAACGCCCGCCTGTACGACCGCGAGCACCGCCTCGCCGAGACGCTGCAGCGCGCGATGCTGCCGCAGCAGGCCGAGGTCGACGGGCTCGACGTGTGGACGTACTACGCGCCGAACTCGGAGAACGTGCAGGTCGGCGGCGACTGGTACGACGTGCTGCAGATCGCGCCGGACGTCGTGGGCGTCGTCATCGGCGACGTCGTGGGGCACGACGTCGAGGCCGCGGCGACCATGGGGCAGCTCCGGTCGGTCGTGCGCTCCTACTCGTTCGACATCACGACGCCCGGCCCGGTCCTGGAGCGGGTCGACCAGCTCGTCGCGGGCATGCGCGTCCCCCGCTCGGCGGGTCTGGTCCTCTCGACGCTGACCCGCCGCGAGGGCGGCTGGCGGCTCGACTACTCGCGCGCGGGGCACCTGCCGGTCCTGCACGTCCGCAAGGGCGTCGCGACCGAGCTGCGCGGCGCGGGCGGGGCGCTCATCGGCTTCGGGGGTTCCGGCCGCTCGACGAGCTCCGTCGAGCTCGAGCCGGGGGACGTCCTCGTCTACTACACCGACGGCCTCATCGAGCGGCGCGACCGCGGGCTGCGCGACGGGCTCGCGGCGCTGGCCGACGTGTCGTCCCGGATCACGGCACGCGACGCCGCGGGGATCGGGGAGGAGCTGCTGTCGCGGCTCGCCGACCACCCGGAGGACGACGTGGCCGTCGTCGTCGTGCGCGTGCCCGACCCGGGCGACCTGGTGGAGCGTGCGCGCAGCCCGCGGCGGCGGCGCTGGTCGCTGCCGAGCGAGCCCGCGTCGATCGGCCGCGCCCGGCACGCGGTGGTCCGCACCTGCCAGGCGTGGGAGATCCCCGACGCCGCGAACGCCGAGCTCGTCGTCTCCGAGCTGGTCGCGAACGCCGTCCTGCACGGGTACGGACACGTCTCGCTGCAGCTCTACGACACGGGCGACGGCCTGCGGATCGAGGTCGAGGACGGCAACCCGGCACCGCCGGTGACGACCGACGGCCACCCCGGCCGGGTCGGCGGGTTCGGCATGCAGATCGTCGAGCGGCTCGCGGACTGGGGCTGGCGGCAGTCGCGCGGCGGCAAGCTCGTGTGGGCGAAGGTGCGGCCGGGGCAGCTGCCGCCCACCGCGCGCGGCTGACGTCCCGCGGGCGACGTCCGGCCCGCGAGGTCGCCCGGTCAGTGCGGGGCGGGTGCGCCGTCGGGCTGCACGAAGCCCGACCCGAGCGTGCCGTGCGCGCAGCGGTGGTCGGGGTCGATGCGGAACAGCTCCATCGCACCGCAGATCTCGATGACGAACAGGTCGCGCGCGTCGGCGCCGCGCAGGACGGTCGCGCCACCGCGCTTGCGGCTCGCGTCGGCCAGCGAGATGAGGAACGCGGCCCCCGTCGAGTCCATGAACGTCACGCCGCACATGTCGATGACGAGCAGCTGGCGGCGCAGGCCGACCACCCGGGCGGCGACCTCGGGGAACTGGTCGCGTTCCGCGAGGTCGAGGTCGCCGGTGATGACGAGCGTGGTCGTCGTCGCCGACGTGGAGATCTCGATCATGTGGGGTCCACCGGGTTCGAGGGGCGACCCAGCGCCTGCGGGGCGCCGGGAGGGGGTCCGGCGGGTCGACTGTAGTTGCGCTCCCAGGGACCCGCATCCGGAGCACCTGGACACGCGACCGGATCCCCCGGACGGCCCACCCGCGCGCCGGTCGGGGGACACTGGTCCGATGAGCCACGAGAACCTGCTCGACGGTCCCGCCCCGACCCGCCTGCCGGCCGACGGCCCCGACGCCGACGCGCGTGCAGCGCTGTCCGCGGGGAGGTCCCCGCGCGAGGCCGCCCCCGTCGCTCCCGCGTCGTCGCTCGTCTGGGCGCTGCTGGCCGAGCGGGCCCTCGCGGACGACGGCGACCCGGTCGCGGCGTACGCGTACGCCCGGACCGGCTACCACCGAGGCCTGGACGCGCTGCGCCGCGCGGGCTGGCGCGGGCGGGGCCCGATCCCGGCCGACCACACGCCGAACGAGGGGTTCCTGCGCGCGCTGCTCGCGCTCGCGGAGGCGGCCGACGCGATCGGGGAGACCGAGGAGGCGCAGCGGTGCGAGCAGTTCCTCGCCGACTCGGGGACGTCCGCCAAGGAGGTCGCCGCGCTGCGGTGACGCCCCGGCCGAGGCGTGAGCCCGGCCATGACCGTTCCTTGACCGTCCGGTACCCTCTCGGAGGTACCGGGTCACTGCCGCCCGTGCCCGGGTCCACGTGCAAGCGCCGCCCTTTGCGGGTCGGTCTCCGCCGTGCGTCCCCGCATCGCAGGCAGGTGGGAGTGGTGACAGATGCCTGCAGTGGTGGTGCTCGGCGCCCAGTGGGGCGACGAGGGCAAGGGCAAGGCGACCGACCAGCTCGGGTCGCGCACCGACTACGTGGTGAAGTTCAACGGCGGCAACAACGCCGGCCACACGGTCGTCGTCGGCGGCGAGAAGTACGCGCTGCACCTGCTCCCGTCCGGCATCCTGTCGCCCGGCGTCGTCCCGGTCATCGGCAACGGCGTCGTCATCGACCTCGAGGTCCTGTTCCAGGAGATCGACGCGCTCGAGGCGCGCGGCGTCGACACGTCGCGCCTGCTGGTCTCGTCGGCCGCGCACGTCATCGCGCCGTACAACCGCACGCTCGACAAGGTCACGGAGCGGTTCCTCGGCAGCCGCCGCATCGGCACGACGGGCCGCGGCATCGGCCCGACGTACGCCGACAAGATCAACCGCACCGGCGTGCGCGTGCAGGACCTCTTCGACGAGAAGATCCTGCGGCAGAAGGTCGAGGGAGCCCTCGACCAGAAGAACCACCTGCTGGTGAAGGTCTACAACCGGCGCGCGATCACGGTCGACGAGACCGTCGAGGACCTGCTGCGGTTCGCCGAGCGTGTCCGCCCGTTCGTCGCGGACACCCCGCTCGTGCTCAACCAGGCGCTCGACGCCGGCAAGACCCTCGTGTTCGAGGCGGGCCAGGCGACGATGCTCGACATCGACCACGGCACGTACCCGTTCGTCACGTCGTCGTCGGCGACCGCGGGCGGCGCGTGCACGGGCTCGGGCGTCGGACCGACCCGCATCGACCGCGTGGTGGCCGTCGCGAAGGCGTACACGACGCGCGTCGGCGAGGGGCCTTTCCCGACCGAGCTCGACGACGCCGACGGCGAGTGGCTGCGGCAGACGGGCGGCGAGTTCGGCACCACGACGGGCCGCCCCCGCCGGACCGGCTGGTACGACGCGGTCGTCGTCCGGTACGCCGCGCGCGTCAACGGGCTCACGGACCTGGTGCTCACCAAGCTCGACGTCCTGACCGGCAAGGACCGCATCCCGGTCGCCGTCGCGTACGACGTCGACGGCACGCGCCACGACGAGATGCCGTTCGACCAGACGGACTTCCACCACGCGAAGCCGGTGTACGAGTACCTGGACGGCTGGACCGAGGACATCACGGGTGCCCGCGAGTTCGACGACCTGCCCGACGCCGCGCAGCGCTACGTGCTGCGTCTGGAGGAGATCAGCGGGACCCGCATCTCCTCGATCGGTGTCGGCCCGGGCCGTGAGGCGACGATCGTCCGGCACGACCTGCTGAGCTGACGCACGCAGACCGACGGCGCCCGCCCCTTCCCGTGGCCGGGCGCCGTCGGTGTCTGCGGGGTCAGGCGGCGGCGTCCGCCAGTGTCGGGGCGGCAGCCGGGGCGTCGTCGGTGCGGTCGCCGTCCGGGTGGTCGTCGGCGCGCACGGCGGCCTCGGCGGCGGCGACGTCACGCTGCCGGACGACGGCCATCGACCCGAGCGTCGCGAGGACCGACACGACGGTCCCGCCGACGAGGACGGCCTCGAGGCCCCACTGCTCGGCGACGAACCCGGCGAGCAGCGCGCCGACGGGCATGAGGCCGTAGCCGAGCGTCCGGCCGGCGCCGCCGATGCGGCCGAGCATCGTCGCGGGGACGATCCGCTGCCGCATCGACACGGAGACGACGTTGCCGATCGTGTTGGTGAGGCCGAGCGCGAGCAGGGTGACGACGAGCGCGGGGACGGTCCGGACGACGACGGGGACGAGCAGCAGCGCGCTGTTGACGAGCCAGCAGCCGAGCATGAGCCGGACCTCGCCGACGCGTCGGGTGAGGGTCTCGGCGACGAACGAGCCGGCGACGGCGCCGACCGCGAGGGTCGCGGCGAGCAGCGTGTAGTGCTCGGCGCGCAGGCCCAGGACGGACCCGGGGCCGACGCACCAGAGGATGAAGACCGCGAAGTAGCCGGTGCTGGCCATGTTCATGAGCGACCCGGACAGCAGCAGCGGGCCCAGGACGCGGTGCCGGGCGAGGAACGTGACGCCCTCGACGACCTCCCGTCCGGCGTGCCGGCGCTCGGTGGTCGCGGCGGCGTGCCGGTAGCGGCCGGGGATGCCGCGCCACAGCAGGACGGCGGCGGCGACGGCGAGCGCGGCGGGGACGCCGAAGACCCACCCGGTGCCGAGCGTGAGGACGGCCCCGGCGACCGGTGCGCCGACGAACGAGTTGGTGACGGTCTGCACGGCCATGGTGCGGCCGTTGGCGGCGTTGAGCCGCGACCGGGGGACGAGGTCGGGGACGAGCGCTCCGGCGGCGAGGTCGGCGAACACCTCGGTCGCGCCGTAGACGAGGGCGACGACGACGAGCGCGGTCATGGTGAGCCGGTCGGTGGCGACGAGGCCGACGGTCGCGGCGAGGACGGCGGCGCGGACGACCATGGCGACGATCTGCACGACGCGGCGGTCCTGCCGGTCGACGACGACGCCTCCGACGAGTCCGAGCAGCAGCCAGGGGAGCCAGACGGCGGCGGTGATGAGCGCGATCTGGCCGGGGGAGCGGGTGAGCGTGAGGGCGACGAGCGGGACGCCGAGGCCGAGGACGCCGTCCCCGAGGTTGGCGGCGCCGGTGGCGCCGAGTGCGGCGGTGAAACGGCGGCCGAGCGGCTCGGCGGCGGTGTTCCCCTGCGTGCTCATCGTGCGCCCCTAGGATCGAAGAGGAAGTTCTGCAAAGAGTTCTTTGCAGAGAAGACTTTGCAAAGGTATCTCTGCACATGGCCGAGCGCAAGACCCCCGCCGACGACGCCGCGACCCCGGCGCTGTTCGCCGAGCGCCCCATCACGCCCGAGGCGCTCAAGGCCCTCGCGCACCCGCTGCGCATCGCGATGTACAACCTGCTCGGCGAGCGAGGACCCGCCACCGCGAGCCAGCTCGGCCGCGCCCTGGGGGAGAGCAGCGGGCAGACGAGCTACCACCTGCGCCAGCTCGAACGGTTCGGGTTCGTCGAGGACGACCCCGAGCACACCGGCGGCCGCGAGCGCTGGTGGAAGCCGATCGGCTTCAGCATCGACGGGCGCGCGATGCTCGCGGACCCGGCGACCGCCCCCGCCGCGCGGATCATGCTGCAGTCGGTCGTCGCCGACCGCGCCGACGTCCTCACGCGCTGGATGACGTCCGAGCGCGACCCCGCATGGGACGACGCGCAGATCAACGACCGCATCACCACCGAGCTCACGCCCACCGAGGCGCACGACCTCATCGCCGAGGTGCAGCAGGTCCTCGACCGCCACGTCGACGCCGCGAAGAAGCGCCGCGACGCCGGTGAGACCGACGGCCGCCGCCGCTACCGGATCTACCTCGACGCCCTGCCGCTGCCGCTGTCCGACGAGGAGGGCAGCGCGACGCCGCAGGCCGAGGGCTGACCGCGACCGCCTTCGCCCCGCCCGCCGTCCGCTCCCGCCGTCCGCCCTCGGCGTTCACCACCGGCGTTCACCACCGGCGCGGAGGGCGGCACCGCCCGGCGGTCGGACAGCACCGCGGTCCGGGCGGCGGCGTCGGTAGGCTCGACGCCCGTGAAGATCCTCGTCGTCGGCACCGGTGCCCGTGAGCACGCCCTCGTCCGCGCGCTCTCCCTCGACCCGGCCGTCACGGCCCTGCACGCCGCCCCCGGCAACCCCGGTATCGGAGCGCTCGCGGAGCTGCACGACGTCGACCAGCTCGACGGCGCCGCGGTCGCCGCGCTCGCCACCGGGCTGGGTGCCGACCTCGTCGTCGTCGGCCCGGAGGCCCCCCTCGTCGCGGGCGTGTCCGACGCGGTGCGCGCCGCGGGCATCCCGGTCTTCGGCCCGTCCGCCGCCGCCGCGCAGCTCGAGGGCTCGAAGGCCTTCGCGAAGGACGTCATGGCCGCTGCGGGCGTCCCGACCGCCGAGCCGCGCGTCGTGAGCGTCGCCGCGGACGTCGAGGCCGCCCTCGACGCGTTCGGCGCCCCGTACGTCGTCAAGGAGGACGGGCTGGCCGCGGGCAAGGGCGTCGTCGTCACCGACGACCGCGACGAGGCCGTCGCGCACGCGCTCGCCTGCCTGGCCAAGGAGGGCGGCCGGGTCGTCGTCGAGGACTACCTCGACGGTCCCGAGGTGTCGCTGTTCGTGCTGTCCGACGGCACGGACGTCGTCCCGCTGGTCCCGGCGCAGGACTTCAAGCGCGCGCTCGACGGCGACGCCGGCCCCAACACCGGCGGCATGGGCGCCTACTCGCCGCTGCCGTGGGCGCCCGCCGGGCTCGTCGACGAGGTCGTCGAGACGGTGGCCCGGCCGACCGTCGCCGAGATGGCCCGCCGCGGCACCCCGTTCGTCGGGGTCCTGTACTGCGGCCTCGCGCTGACGTCGAACGGTCTGCGCGTCGTGGAGTTCAACGCACGCTTCGGCGACCCGGAGACGCAGGTCGTCCTGCCGCGCCTCGCGACCCCGCTGGCCGGGGTGCTGCTGGCCGCCGCCACGGGCGGGCTCGGCGACCTCGCGCCGCTGCGGTGGCGCGACGACGCGGCCGTGACGGTCGTCGTCGCGTCGCACGGCTACCCGGGGACGGTCCGCGACGGCGACCCGATCAGCGGGCTCGACGACGCCGAGGCGCTGCCCGGTGTGCACGTGCTGCACGCGGGGACGGCGCTGCGGCAGAACGCCGCGGGCGACGACGACGCGCAGGTCGCGGGCGGGCACCTCGTGTCCGCGGGCGGTCGTGTGCTGTCCGTCGTGGGCACCGGTCCCGACCTCGCCGCGGCGCGCGCCGCCGCCTACGCGGGGGTCGCGCAGGTCGAGCTCGACGGGTCGCACCACCGCACCGACATCGCGGCGGCCGTCGCGGCAGGCTGACGGCCACCGTCGGTCTGCAGCCGAGGGGCGTGACCGCAGGGCGGTCCTGAGGGCCGCGACCGCCGGACAGCCCTGCCGACGCGGTGCTGCCGTCACCACGCCCCGGCAGGTGGACGTCGTGCACGGAGGTCGTGCCGCGCGCGTCACACTAGGCCGGTGACCCTCGCCGCCGCGCCCGAACCGTCCGTCACGCTGCCCGGCTGGGCGCACACGTACTCCGGCAAGGTCCGGGACCTGTACGTCCCGGACGACTCCGCGGCGGGTGCCGCGATCACCGCCGAGCACGGCGACGTGGTCCTGGTCGTCGCGAGCGACCGGGTGTCGGCGTTCGACCACGTGCTGTCGCCGGGTGTCCCCGACAAGGGTGTCGTGCTCACGCAGCTGAGCCTGTGGTGGTTCGGGCAGCTCGCCGACCTGGTGCCGAACCACGTCGTGTCGACGGACGTCCCCGCAGCCGTCGCGGGTCGCGCGATGGTGTGCCGCCGTCTGGCGATGTTCCCGGTCGAGTGCGTCGCCCGCGGGTACCTGACGGGCTCCGGCCTGGTCGAGTACCGGGCGTCGGGCGAGGTCACGGGCATCCCGCTGCCCGCGGGCCTGGTGGACGGGTCGCGCCTGCCGGAGCCGATCTTCACGCCGGCGACGAAGGCGGAGCTCGGCGAGCACGACGAGAACGTGCCGTTCTCCACGGTCGTGGCGCAGGTCGGCGAGGACGCGGCGACGACCCTGCGGGACCTGACGCTCGCGGTGTACGCGCGGGCGGAGGCGATCGCGCGCGAGCGGGGCGTGATCCTGGCCGACACGAAGCTGGAGTTCGGGACCGACCCGACGACGGGGGCGGTGACGCTCGGCGACGAGGTCCTCACCCCCGACTCGTCGCGGTTCTGGCCCGCGGACGCCTGGCAGCCGGGGCGTGCGCAGCCGAGCTTCGACAAGCAGTTCGTGCGCGACTGGCTGACGTCGCCCGCGTCGGGCTGGGACCGGGCGTCCGACACGCCGCCGCCCGCGCTGCCGGCCGACGTGGTCGAGCGCACGCGCGGCCGGTACCTGGACGCGTTCGAGCGCCTGACGGGTGCGCCGCTGCCGCTCTGACGGCGCCCGTCCGGGTGTGAGCAGGGCGACAGCACCGTCCCGACCACGAGGGTCAGGCTGAGGTTAGGCTTGCCTCATACGCTGGCCGACGGGCGATCCCGCGCCGGCACCGACCCCCGAACCGATGGGAGCCCCCGTGCGCCACCTGCGCCGCACCGCCGTCGTCGTCACCGCGACCGCGCTGACCCTCGCGCTCGCCGCGTGCTCCGGCTCGACCGACGACGACGCCACCGCCACGCCGGAGCCCGGCAGCACGGAGTCCGACGGCACCACGTTCCCCGTGACCATCGAGTCGGCGCTCGGCACCGCGACCATCGAGGAGAAGCCCGAGCGCGTCGTCACGCTCGGCTGGGGCGCCGCCGACATCGCGCTCGACCTCGGCACGGTCCCCGTCGGCGTCGAGGCGGACACCTGGGGCGGCGACGCGGACGGCTACCAGCCGTGGTTCCGCGAGGCCGTCGAGGAGCGCGACGCCGAGCTCCCCGAGACCATCGCCGCGTACCCGCTCGACATCGACGCGGTCGTCGCGCTCGAGCCCGACCTGGTGCTCGCGCCGCAGTCCGGCATGGAGCAGGACGTGTTCGACCAGCTCTCCGAGCTCGTGCCCGTCGTCGCCTACCCGGGCGAGCCGTGGCAGACGACCCTCGAGGACCAGGTGACGATCATCGCCCAGGCCCTCGGCGTCCCCGAGCAGGCCCAGCCGCTCCTCGACGCCCGCCAGGAGGCGATCGACGCCGCCGCGGCCGCGCACCCCGAGCTCGCCGGCGTCCAGTTCGCCTACGTGTACGCCTCCGAGCCGGGCAGCCTGTCGGTGTACCTGCCGGGTGACCCGCGCGTCGAGCTCCTCACGGGCCTCGGCCTGGAGCTCGCGCCGTCCGTCGCGGACCTCGAGGCGACCCCCGGCACGTTCGCGGCCGAGCTCGGCCTGGAGAACGCCGACACCATCTCCGACGTCGAGCTGCTGTTCACGTGGTTCAACGACGACGCCGAGAAGGCCGCGACCGAGGCCCAGCCGCTGTTCGCGCAGATCCCCGCGTTCGCGAAGGGCGCGTACGTCCCGATGCTCGACCGCCAGCTCGGCATGGCCGTGTCCGTCGCGACGCCGCTGTCCGTGCCGTGGGCGCTCGACGCCTACCTGCCGCTCATCACCGCGGGCGCCGCGAACGTCTGACCCGGACGCCCGCGACCGGCCCGACCCGGCCGGTCGCGGCGCCCGCGTTCCGTACCGTGCACCCA
>NZ_BIMR01000101.1 GCF_004306155.1 Cellulomonas biazotea | reverse complement strand
GCCGCGGCCTCCCGCAGCGCCGCCGTCTCGGGTGCGCCCGGGGCGAGCCGGGCGAGGTGCAGCCGCAGCCGCCCGCCGCACGCGAGGCCCGCCGCGAGGCCGTCCGGGTCGCCGACGCCCAGGTGGACGGTGCGCGGGCGCCCGTCGTCGAGGACGCGGTCCGCGACGTCGAGCACCGCGCCCTCGACGCAGCCACCGGCGAGCGAGCCGTCGACGTGCGCCCCGTCCCACGCCATCGACGTGCCGAGCGCACGCGGCGCGCTGCCGTCGACGCCCACCGTGGTGGCGACGACGAGCGTCTCCCCCGCGTCCAGGCGGGCGAGCAGCCGGGCGGCGATCTCGAGCACGAGTCCCACGGTGGCACGCCGAGGTCACGGCGGGGTTTCGGCGGCGTGCGGGTCGGCCGGTGGGGTTACCTGCCCGACACGACGACGTCACTCCCCTGTCGCGGGGCGTTCGTAAGGTCCAGCATGGTCACGAGACGGGCCGACGCCCCACCGCTCGACACGACACCCCACCACACGCCCAGCACGGGGAGGACGGGTCGATGACGTTCGTCCTGGCGGAGCACCAGTACGGCAAGGCGGAGTCGCGCCTGGTCCGGGTCTACCGCGACACCCCGCGGCACGAGATCCGCGACCTCACGGTGACGACGGCCCTGCGCGGCGCCTTCGACGCGGCCTACCTCGACGGCGACCAGTCGGCGGTGCTGCCGACCGACACCCAGAAGAACACCGTGTTCGCGTTCGCGAAGCAGGTCGGCGTGGGGGCGGTCGAGGACTTCGGGCTCGCGCTCGCGCGGCACTTCGTCGCCGACGTCGAGCCCGTGCACGGCGCGCGCGTCGAGCTCGAGGAGCTCGCCTGGCAGCGGGTGGTCGTCGACGGCGTCGAGCACGACCACACGTGGGTGCGCGCGGGTCAGGAGGTCCGGACGGCGGCCGTGACGGTCGACGCGTCGGGCGAGCACGTCGTGGGCGGCCTCAAGGACCTCGTGCTGCTCAAGTCGACCGGGTCGGAGTTCGCCGGGTTCCTGCGCGACGGGTACACGACGCTGGCCGACGCGCACGACCGCGTCATGGCGACGTCGCTCGACGTGCGGTGGCGGTTCGCCGGGACGGACGTGCCCTGGGACGAGACGTACGCCGGCATCCGCGCGACGCTCGTCGAGCAGTTCGCGACCCGGCACTCGCTCGCGCTGCAGCAGACCCTGTGGCACATGGGCACGGCCGTCCTGGAGGAGTTCGAGCAGGTCGTGGAGATCCGGCTCAAGGCGCCCAACAAGCACCACGTCGCCGTCGACCTCACGCCCTTCGGGCTGGAGAACCCCGGCGAGGTGTTCGTCGCGACGGACCGGCCGTACGGCCTCATCGAGGCCACGATCACGCGCGAGGACCCGCCGCCGGCGGGCGAGGCGTGGCGCGCGTCGGCGGGGCTCGCATGACCGCACCGACGACCGACCGGCAGTGGCTCGCGCGGGCCGTCGACCTCGCGGCCGCGAACGTCGTCGCGGGCGGCGGGCCGTTCGGGGCGCTCGTCGTGAGCGCCTCGGGCGTCGTCGTGGCCGAGGGCGCCAACCGCGTGACCCGCGACCTCGACCCGACCGCGCACGCCGAGGTCGTCGCGATCCGTGCGGCGTGCCGGGCGCTCGGCTCCTTCTCGCTGGGCGGCACGACGCTGTACTCGTCGTGCGAGCCGTGCCCGCTGTGCCTGGCCGCCGCGCTGTGGTCGCGCGTGGACCGCGTCGTGTACGCGGCGAACCGCGACGACGCGGCCGACGGCGGGTTCGACGACCGGGAGTTCTACGAGCTGTTCGCGCGCGAGCGCTCGCAGTGGCACCTGCCGGTCGACCACGTGAGCGTGCCGGGTGCGCGGTCCCCGTTCGAAGCGTGGCGCGCGCACGCGTCGCGCATCGACTACTGACGCCCGCCGTCGACGGGTCCCGGCAGTGCCGGCCGACACCCCGGCCGCGGCGCGCCCGGTCGCCGTCAGGTGCCGCGGTACGTCGAGTACGCGAACGGGCTGAGCAGCAGCGGGACGTGCAGGTGCGCCGACGGGTCGCTCACGGTGAAGTGCACGGTCACGCGCGGGTAGAACGCGGTGACGCCCTGCGCGGCGAACCACGTGCCGGTGTCGAGCTCGAGCCGGTGCTCCCCCGCCGTCAGCGCGGCAGTGCCGAACTCGCGCACGCGGCCGTCGTCGTCCGTCGACGCGGTGCCGAGCACGGCACCGTCCGGGCCGACCAGCGTGACGGCGACGCCCACCGCGGGGCGGCCACGGGCGGCGTCGAGGACGTGCGTCGTGACGTGACCGCCCGCGGACCCCGCGTCGACCACCCGCAGACGGCCCAGCGCGATCTGGCGGAGCTGCTCGGCGACCTCCTCGAGCTCGTCGGCGGCGTCGAGCGTGAGCCGCCGGTCCAGCTCGGCGAGGACCTCGGCGCGCGTCCGGCCGGCGGCGCGCACCAGGAACACGCGGCCGAACCGGTGCTCGTACGCGGCGTTCCCCGCGGCGAGGCGTGCGGCGAGATCCGGGTCGTCGGCGTCGGGTGCCTGCTGCTCACGACGGCTGTGGTCCTGCGCGGCCCCCACGCCGACGGGTCGCTCGCCGATGCGCGGGTGGTGCGCGAGCGCCTCGTCGATCTCCACCGGGCTTAGGGGGGTCGCCGCGGCCCGGGCGGCGGCCAGCAGCGCGTCGAGGTCCGCGTACGGGGCTCCGGCGAGCACGTCGTCGACCCAGCGCCGCACCCCGAGCGCGGCCTCGAGGTCGGCGCGCGCGGGGGTCACGGGGGTCGCGGACATGGGCTTCACTGTAGCGATGGGCCTGGTGGGGATCGTGCTGGCGGCGGGTGCGGGCACGCGTGCGGGCGGGCCCAAGGTGCTGCGCTCGACGGACGGCGAGCCGTGGGTGACGCGGGCCGTGGACCGGTTGCGGGCGGGCGGCTGCGACCCGGTCGTCGTCGTGCTCGGGGCCGCGACCGACGCAGCACTGCCGCTCCTGCCCACCGGTGCCGTCCCGGTCGTGGCGACCGGCTGGGCCGACGGCGTGTCGGCCTCGCTGCGGGCCGGCCTCGCGGCCGCGGGCGCGACCGACGCGGTGGCGGCCGTCGTCACGCTCGTCGACCTGCCGGGGCTGCCGACCGACGTCGTCACCCGGCTGCTGGAGGCACCGCCCGACGAGCGCACGCTGCGGCGGGTCGTCGTCGACGGCGTCCCGAGCCATCCCGTCGTCCTCGGCCGCCGCCACTGGGTGCCCCTGGCGGAGGCGGTTTCCGGCGACACCGGCGCGGGTCCGTACCTGCGCGACCGCGGCGCGCAGCCCGTCGAGTGCGGCGACCTGTGGGACGGGGCCGACGCCGACCGGCCCTGAACCCCGACCGGGCCGCCGGGGTCAGCCCGCGCGCTCGTGCGCCAGGTGCAGCACCGCCGCCGCGAGCGCCCGCAGCCCCGCCTCGACGTCGGCGACCGTCACGGACTCGTCCGGGTGGTGGCTGATGCCGTCCGCGTTGCGCAGGAACAGCATGCCGACGTCCGTGACGGCGCCGAGCGCCATGCCGTCGTGCCCGGCCGGGCTGAACAGGTCGAGGACGTCCCGCTGCCCCGTCCCCTCGGCGCCCGCCCGCAGCACGTCGCGCAGCAGCGGGTCGCACACGACCGCCGGCGCGTCGTGGACCTGTTCGGCCGACCACGTCAGACCGCGCCGGCCCGTGATCTGGTCGAGCTCGCCCGCGAGCAGCCCCCACACGCGGTCGCGGGACTCCGCGAGCTCACCGCGCAGGTCGAGGGTCAGGCGGGCCTCGCCCGGGACGACGTTCACGGCACCGGGAAACGTCTCGAGCCGCCCCACGGTCCCGACGACGTGGTGCTCGGCACGGCACAGGCGCTCGACCGCGAGGACCGCCTCGCTCGCGCCGAGCAGCGCGTCGTGGCGCGCGTCGTAGGGAGTACCGCCCGCGTGCCGGGCCTCGCCGACGACCGTCAGCCGGTAGCGGCGGGCGGCCGCGATGGACGTGACGACCCCCAGCGGCGCACCCGCGCGGTCGAGCTGCGGGCCCTGCTCGATGTGCGCCTCCAGGTACCCCGCGAGGGACGCCCGCGGACGGGCCGCCTCGGCGACGCGGGCCGGGTCGAGCCCGAACGTCGTGAACGCGTCCCGCAGGCTCGTGCCGTCCTCGTCGCGCAGGTCCCACCAGGTGGGGTCCCACGCGCCGGCGACCGCCGAGCTGCCCAGCAGGGCCTTGCCGAACCGCGCGCCCTCCTCGTCCCAGAACGCGACGACGTCGACCCCGAACGGGAACCCGCCGACCACACGCCCGAGCAGCCGGACCACCTCGAGCGCGGCGAGCACGCCGACGATGCCGTCGTACCGGCCCGCGTCGCGCACCGTGTCGAGGTGCGACCCGAGCACGAGGGACGGCGCGTCGGGGTCGCGGCCGTCGCGGTGCCCCCACCGGTTGCCCGCCGCGTCCTGCCAGGTCCGCAGGCCCGCGTCCTGCATCCAGCGGGCGACGACGCCGTTGACGCGGGCGTGCTCGGGCGACAGGTACACGCGCTCGATGCCGTCGGTGCGGGACGACACCGCGGCGAGCCGGTCGCAGCGCGCCATGACCCGGGCGGCGGCGTCCCGCCACGCGCCGGGAGGCAGGTCGGGCAGGACCGGGTCCGTCGGGTCACTCACGCCGCGTCCCCGTAGACCTCGGCCGCGGCGTCGACGCCGCCCCCGTGCGGCACGCGCGCGCCCGCCCGGCGCAGCACCTGCTCGAGCGCCGCGAGCGTCGTGAGGACGGCGTCGCGGCGCGCGTTCACGCCCATCGTGCCGATCCGCCAGACCCGGCCGTGCAGCGGGCCGAACGACGTGCCGATCTCGATGCCGTAGTCGTGCAGCAGCGCGGCGCGCACGCCGTCGCCGTCGACGCCCGCGGGGATCTCGACCGCGACGATGTTGTGCATCTTGTGCGCGACGTCGCCGAACACCCCCAGGCCCAGGCCGCGCACGCCCGCGAGCATCGCCGCACCGGCGCGGGCGTGCCGTGCGACGACCTGGTCGCGCCCCTCGTCGAGCAGGACCCGTGCGCACTCGCGCGCGGCGTAGAGCATGCTCGTCGCCTCGGTGTGGTGGTTGAGGCGCCGCGGACCCCAGTAGTCGAGGACCTGGCCCAGGTCGAAGTAGTTGGACAGCACGGGGTCGGGTGCGTCGTCGTCGCCCTCCTCGCGCAGGCCCGCCTCGACCCGGTGCCGCGAGCGCACGACGGCCACCGCCTGCTCGGACAGGCTGAGCGGCGCGCTGCCCGACGGGCCCGACAGGCACTTCTGCAGCCCGGCGGTCGCGGCGTCGAGCCCCCACGCGTCCATCTCGAACGGGTTGCCGCCGAGCGACGCCGTCGCGTCGGTGTAGAGCAGCGCGCCGTGCCGCGCGCAGATCGCGCCGAGCTCGTCCAGCGGCTGGTTCATCGTCGTCGACGTGTCGCCCTGCACGACCGCGACCAGGTGCGGCCGGACCCGCGCCACGGCCTCCTCGACGGCCGACGGCGTGAACACCTGCCCCCACTCGGTCGCGATGGTGTGCACCTCGGCCTGCGCGCGCAGCGCGATCTCCGCGAGCAGGTGCCCGAACCGCCCGAACACAGGGACGAGCACGCGCTGCCCCGGCCGGACGAGCGAGACGACCGCCGCCTCGATGCCCGCGCGGGACGTGCCGTCGACCAGCAGCGTCGCGTCGTTGCGCGTCGCGAAGACCTGCCGGTACAGCTCCTGCGTCTCGGACATGTAGCCCGTCATCACGGGGTCGAACTGGCCGACGAGCGGTGCGGACATGGCACGCAGGACCCGGGGGTCGGCGTTGACCGGTCCGGGGCCCATGAGCAGCCGGGCCGGGGGGTTCACGGGGGCGACGGTCATCGTGTCTCCTTCGCGGCGTCGCGCTCGACGCCGGTGGTGCGGGTCCTCACGGTGCCGCCCGCCGCCGCGAGCGCCGCGCCCGCGCGGACCAGGTCGAGGTCGCTGCTGGCCGGGCCGACCAGGCACACGCCGACGGGCGCGGGCCCGCGCACGGTCGGCACGGTGAGCAGCGGGACGGACAGGGCGGGCAGCCCGCCGACCCCGGCGAGCGCGGTCGTCGGGAGGGTGGCGGCGCGGACGCGCGCGAGCTCTGCCGCTCCGGCGTCGCGCGCGGGGGCGGGGCCGGGGG